>JADGHY010000195.1 GCA_019683625.1 Thermoflavifilum sp.
ATCGTATTATTGCGATAAATGGCTCAAGCTATAGGCATCCACACTATTGCCTGTAAAGGTCGGCACGAGCAATAATTTCAGTTGACCAGCATAGCTAATGTCGGCGGTATTTTTATGTTCATTTCGGGTATCGAGCAGTTCATCAGCTTTGCCGTTGGCATGTACCATATATATCTTTCCTATCCATTGTGAAACGATTAAATCATGATCATTCACATTCCAGATACCATCGCCATCCTTCACCCCATCGGAAAACAGTTGCAGATTTTTCCCCGATGTTTCACAGGTAAAAATACCGTGATGCGTAAGTATCCATAATTTTCCTTTCCAATACAGCAAACCATTTGCTCCTTGCATATTTTCTCCTTGCAGCAGCAGATGTATTTTTCCGTTCGCATATTGAAATACTTTTGCTTGGCGGGTATCTGAAATATAGACGTTGCCATGATCATCCACGGTAACATCGTTCAGAAAACTAGATCCGGGCACATCTACGCGTTGGGTGATTTTGCCCGTATTGCGATCGATGATAACCAGTTGATCAATATCGGCCACATACAGGCTATGCTCATAAAAGGCTAATCCCTTAGGCGCATTGAGGCCATCAGCCCAATGCAGTTGCCTGATATGGCCATCAGCATCGAGGAGGGAGATGAATCCGTTTCCGTCTTTAGCCGTGGCATCGCCATTGATATTCGATACATAAATCACCTGATGTGTGGGATCGTAAAGTGCAGATTCGGGCGTGCGGATGCCATTGCTGGCCGACCATTTCATCGTAAGCTTGGAGATGCCGTGCTGGGCGCAGGCGGCGAACAAGCCGGTAATGCTCATCAACAGAGAACAGAAGAGGAGGCGCATATCTGTACAGATTTGTAAAATGTTGGGAAAAGTTACGGATTCTTTTTCAAGAATTTTTAGTTGCAATCGTTCCCGGTAACGTTTGCGTAAAAAAATATGGGCCATTCGTTGTCTATTCCCCGCGAACACAGTAGACTTGCTTCATGCTTTACTGGATTGTACGAGACGGGATTTTACCCCCATGGGGGAAACGGGTTAAGATCATATACCGGCGAATGTGGATGTTGTGGATTTGCATCAGTGCTTTGTCGGTTGCAAGGGCTCAGGAGCTTTCCTGGCCAAAGGATTTATCGGCTTATCGGCCTGAGGCTCCCGTCTTTCGGGCCGACACGTTTGATATTCGGCATTATGGGGCAAAGCCTGATGGGCACACGTTGAATACAAAAGCCATTCAGTCGGCCATAGATGCCTGCAGTGCAGCTGGTGGAGGTGTGGTGCGCATACCCGAAGGTTTCTGGTTAACGGGTCCCATTGTAATGAAGTCGGGCGTTAACCTCTATCTGCAAGCAGGAGCACTGTTACAGTTTAGCCGTGATTTTAACCAATATCCCCTGGTGAAAACCAATTACGAGGGGCTGGTGGCCGTACGTTGCCAATCGCCCATATCGGCTGAGGGAGCCGAAAATATTGCCATCACGGGTTCCGGTATCATTGACGGAGGCGGAGATGCCTGGCGGATGGTGAAGAAAGGTAAAATGCCTCCTGACGCCTGGAAGCAGCTTATTGGCAGCGGTGGTGTATTAAGTGCTGATGGCAACACCTGGTATCCTTCTGAAAAATCCCTGTTGGGTGCTCAGACGCCCGATGCCGGCGTATGGAAGCCGGGGATGAAGATCAGCGATTTTGCACGCATCAAAGATTTTCTGCGTCCTAATTTGTTGAAATTCACTTCCTGCAAAAAAATTCTGCTGCAGGGGGTTAGCTTTCGCAATTCCCCGGCCTGGTGCTTACATCCCTTGATGTGTACAGATCTCACCGTATCTGGCATCACGGTATATAATCCGGAATATGCGCAAAATGGGGATGGCATTGATGTGGAGTCGTGTACCCGGGTGTTGATAGAGAACAGCCAATTTGCTACGGGCGATGACGGTATATGCCTGAAATCGGGCCGCAACGAGGAGGGCCGGCGCAGGGGTATGCCCACGCAATATGTGCTTGTCCGCAATTGTGTGGTTTATCATGCCCATGGCGGATTTGTGATTGGCAGTGAGATGTCGGGCGGCGTGCACGACGTGGTGGTGCAGCATTGCACTTTCATCGGCTCAGACAATGGTCTTCGCTTCAAGACTACCCGGGGAAGAGGAGGCGTGGTGGAAAATATTTTCATTGATGGGGTGGTGATGGAAAACATTGTACATGATGCCATTTTGTTTGATATGTATTATATGGCCACCAACGCCGCCGAGCCGATAGGGCAGGTGAAGCCGGAGGCTGTAACGGAAGCCACTCCTGTTTTCCGTCGTTTTCTGATTCGCAATGTAACCTGTAGGGGCGCACAACGCGGCATTTACATTCGTGGCCTGCCGGAAATGCCTGTGCAACAGCTGAAGCTGGAAAATATCACCATTACCGAGGCTCGTGAGGGGCTTATTTGCAGCTATGCAAGGGATCTGGTATTTCAAAGGTTGCACATATTTCCCCTGCGCACAAATCCCGTCATGGACTTAGCTCAAGTGCAACAGGTGGTGTTTGATACGCTGAGTTATGCTTCAGATGCCCGTTCCCTGTTGAGGGTGGAGGGAGCTGAAACCAAAGACATTCGCATCAGCCAGGCCTCACCAGCCCCATTGCATCACATGATTCAGTATGCAGCCGGAGTTTCACCTGCTGTGGTGGAACTCCAGTGAAAAGGCACACAGATATGAAGAAAAATAAACCATATCAATCCCTGTTCCGGATATGGATCTCTTTCTTGGTTTATGGGTTTATGGGAATCGGCCTCTGTCTTGTCCCGGCCTGGGCGCCGGGGCAGGCAGCAGGTCATTTGCTTCAGCAAAAATCATCATCTGCCCTTGCCGATACTGCATTACAAACGGCTGAAGCATTTGCCCGTGATTTGCTGCAGCAGCCCGTATCCTCGGACAAGTGGAGTTATGAAATGGGCGTCATTTGGCAGGGTATGGCTGAGTTATGGCATTTTACGGCTGATGGCAGCTATTTCCAATATATTCAGCATGCCGTTGATCGTTTTGTAGATGCACAAGGCCATATTCGCAGTTATCGGCCGGAGGAATACAAGTTAGATGACATCAACAATGGTCGTGCGCTTTTGCTGCTTGCTGCTGTGACGGGAGAAGCCAAATATCGTTTAGCCGCCGGCAGGCTCTGGGATCAATTGCAGCATCAGCCCCGCAATGCCGAGGGGGGATTTTGGCATAAACAGATTTATCCGCATCAGATGTGGGTGGATGGCCTGTATATGGCCGAGCCGTTTTACTTGATGTATGCCCTGCGGTTGAACGATTCCGCACACCTGGGCGCACAGCTTCAGGATATTGCTCATCAGTTTTTGCTGGTGCGCAAACATTTAAGGGATCCGGCTACTGGCTTATATTTTCATGGTTGGGATGCCTCGCATCAGCAGCGTTGGGCCGATCCACAAACCGGTCATTCGCCCAATATCTGGGGGCGTGGTGACGGCTGGCTGGCCATGGCATTAGCAGATGTATTGGCGTATTATCCTACACACGCCCAGGCCGGGGTGGCCGATTCCCTCCAACAAATGTTTCAACAATTGGCTGCTGCCATTGTACAGGCCCAGGACCCGGTGTCGGGTTGCTGGTATCAGCTTATGGCCAAGCCTCATCTCCCCGGAAATTACCTTGAATCCTCGGCCACCTGCATGTTTATCTATGCCCTCGCAAAAGGGATTCGTTTGGGCCTGCTGCCTGAGCAGCCCTATCGGGCTGCTGTGGAAAAGGCCTATCGTGGCTTGTTGCACAACTTTGTACAGCTGACGGCCAATGGGCCCGTGCTCACGGGTGCCTGTGCGGTGGCCGGACTGGGCGGGAATCCCTACCGGGATGGCAGCGATGCCTATTACTTGAATGAAAAGGTGGTGAACAATGATCCCAAAGCGGTTGGTGCCTTGCTGATGGCGAGCGTAGAAATGGCTAAGCTGCCATTGGCCACTCGGGGAAAGGGCATAACCGTGTGCTTGGATCACTACTTCAACCGCGAGTGGAGACCCGATCCTTTCGGTTCACCCGGCCAAATGGAGCCCTTTCACTACCTCTGGAGTGATGAACAGAATAGCGGCTTTTCTTTCTGGGGGCGCATCTTCCGGGATCGGGGTGCTCAACTGCTTACCCTTGAACATGCCCCTACTGCCGAGGCCTTGCAACACGTGCAAATCTATATCATTGTAGATCCCGATACCCGTGCGGAAACCCCTGATCCACACTTCATTGATCCTCGTTCCATCGATGTGTTGCAG
>JADGHY010000196.1 GCA_019683625.1 Thermoflavifilum sp.
TGCGGAGCCTGTGTGGCCGCCTGTAAGAATAGCTCAGCCATGTTGTTTGTCTCTGCCAAAATCGCGCAACTGGCCCTGCTGCCGCAGGGCCAGCCCGAGCGCAAGACCCGTGTGCTGAATATGATTGCTCAGATGCAGAAAGAAGGATTTGGCAGCTGCAGCAATATTGGCTCTTGTGAAGCCGAGTGCCCGAAAGAAATACCCATCACCTATATTGCAAAAGCCAACAGCGAATACCTGAAAGCCATGCTGGCAGCCGATTTGCCGGAATAAATCCTGCTTATGCCAAAACGAATTGTTGCTACCCTCTCCATCCTGGGTCTGATTGCGTCTGGATTGTTTTCGCTTTCCTGGGGCATCTGGGGCCATCAACACATTAACCGGGCAGCCGTTTTTGCCCTGCCCGACTCCATGCGGGTGTTTTTCTTTAATCATATCGACTATCTTACGGAGGAAGCTGCCGTGCCGGATTTGCGCAAATATCTTATCGGTGACCGGGCTGAACCCGACAGGCATTATATTGACCTGGAAGCGTTTGGCCCTCATCCCTTTGAGGTGTTGCCACGCAGCTGGGATGCTGCCGTGCAAAAGTATGGCGAGGAAAAGCTGCATCAGGCCGGCATCCTGCCCTGGTACATTCAGGACATGGAAAAAAAATTAGAACAGGCATTCCGCAATCGACGGGTCGATGAGATTTTGTTCATCGCCGCCGATCTGGGGCACTATATTGGCGATGCGCACGTGCCTCTGCATACCACAATCAATCATGACGGGCAACTTACCGGGCAGAGGGGCATCCATGCCTTCTGGGAGTCCCAGCTTCCCGAGATGTTTGGGGCCAACTATAACTTTCACGTATCTCCAGCAAAATACATTCCCGATATTCAGGGCGAGGTTTGGCAGATCATCCGCCACAGCCATTCGTTGGTCGATTCCGTATTGGTCATTGAAAAAAGGCTGAAGGCCTCCTTTCCGCAGGATGAGTTATACCGGAGAGATGCGGCCGGGCAGATCATCAAAAACAAATACGGTCAGCCGGTGTACACGTATGCATTTGCCAAAGCCTATCATGAAGCTTTACACGGCATGGTGGAGGATCAGATGCGCCGGGCCATACAGGAGTTGGCCGATTTTTGGTATACCGCCTGGGTAAATGCCGGCCGGCCCGATCTGACGACCTTGGATGATCCTTCCTTGACGCAAGCCAATCAGAAAATCTTCAAAAAAGCCTATCGCCTCTGGCAGCAGGGCAAGCTCTGGGGCATTCGCTCTGGTAGCGAATATTAAGGCTGCATTTTCGGATGCACCAGGGTATCGTCTTTAGCGTGTAGAAACAAGCTGTCGTGCAGAGGGGGGTAGGTGGGCAGAAGAGCCTTAAATTGTTTAGCCGCCTTTAAGATGTCGGCATACAAATCATAATCACTTGCAAAGCGCACCCATTCATAGTCCGGGTGATAGTAATTTTCCAAAAACAATTTTAACGTATCGCCGTGGAAGCCGGTGAGCTGTTCCACCAGGCTCACCTTGATGCGGGAAGCAATATATTGTTGCTGTTCAAACTGTTGTTCAATTTTTTGAAAATGCCAGATCTGTTTCTGCCGTTTGCTCAGGGCATCGAACAGGCCGGAGATGGGGTGGGCCACCGCACCCAGTCCATGTGTTTTTTCCTGTCCCAAGGCAAAGCCATACAATTCCCGTCGCTCCATGGAATCCCGGTAATAGTCAATACGCCGGCTTTGGACCTGAATTTCATTGAGCAGGTAGCCGGTGGGTCGTAAAAAGACATTGACGATGGCGCCATTTTTGCCCATGACGCGGATTTGCATGCTATCCGGGGCATAGCCAATATAGGAAAATACGATCCAGTCATACACCCGTGCGTGGATCCGGTAAGCTCCAAGGGTATCGGTTAGGGTGCCTTCACCTGTGGTTCGGTTGATGACTGTGGCTCCTACCAAGGGCAGGCGTGTAGCATTGTCCATTACCTTTCCGAATACCACTTCCTGGGCATGAAGTTTTGCCGGGCAAAAACACACAGCACCCAGCAAAAGCACAAGCCCAAGAGGCTTCGGAATATATTTTTGAAACAGGTTATTATTCACCTCAGCATTTTTCTGAGCGGTACACCAGGTTGCAAAATACATTTTTCTCCACAGGCTGCCCGGTCCCTCATTTGCCGGATGGAATCTTTTATTTATTGATGCTTCGGCAGGTTGGCCAGAAACTGCCGGGAAAGCTGTAAATTCCAAACGCAAAAACAAAACAGAAGCTAGCATGGTGGGGAAAGGCAGCCTGATTTTGTTGTGGGGAATATTTTGCTGTATCCCTTTGCTGCATGCACAATCGGCCATTACAGGCACGGTGCGCGATGCGCAGACGCATCTTCCCTTATATCCGGCCACGGTACAGAATCGCACGGCGGGCCTTTATGCCTTGAGCAATCCCGATGGCAGCTTTGCCCTGTTGGCCCGGCCAGGAGATACAGTCTGGGTGGCTTTTCTGGGATATGCAACCGATACGTTGGTGGTGCAAGAAGCTATGCTGCATCATCCCTTGCAGCTTGAGCTCAGACCCATGATGCATCCCTTGCAGCCTGTGGTGGTACATGGTGGACTCAACCCCTATCAGGTGGATTCCATTCAACGGCGCAAATTATTCGAACCGTATTTATCCCGGGCAGATCAGCCACTGGCGGGTACTTCCACTCCATCCGGATTTGGCATTGTGTTGAGTCCGTTTACCTATTTTTCCCGCAAACAGCGGGAGCTCCGCAAATTCAGGCAGATGTTTTTTGCCTATGAACAGGCTGAACGGGCTCGATATTATGAAAGCCTGAAGCTGCAGGCTTTTGCTGCCAAATATAGTCCGGAACGCATTACCCAGCTTACCGGATTAAAGGGTGATTCGTTGCAGGCTTTCCTGCATGCCATGCCTCCTGACACCAGCTTTGTGCTGCAGGCGCCGCAAGATGCGGTGGATGTGTATATCCGTCAGCAATACCAAAAGTTTTTGCATCAAAAACATGAACGCAACATAGGTTTGCCATATCAGCCGAAATAGGATAATTTCGAGTATCTATGCTTTCTGCTGCCGATCAGCCGTATTTGAGTTTGTACGAACTCACGCTGCGCATCAAAAATGCTCTTCAAGAGAATTTTGCGGAGCGTGTATGGATTAAAGCGGAGATCCATAAACTCAACTATTATCCGCATTCCGGACACTGTTATCCGGATCTGGTGGAAAAGCGGGAAGGTACCATTGTGGCGGAGATGCGGGGCTTGTTGTGGAGCAATAATTACCGAAGAATCAATATAGCATTTCAACGCCTCACGGGTGAGCCTTTGCGGGATGGATTAAAAGTGCTTTGCCTGGTGCAGGTGACATTTGATTCGCGAAGAGGCATCGCCTTGGTGATTCACGACATTGACCCCAGCTATACCCTTGGCGATCTGGAAAGAGAAAAACAACAAACCATTGAGCGGTTAAAACGGGAAGGATGGTTTGACCGCAACCGGCAATTGCCTATTCCGTTGTTGCCTAAACGCATCGCCATCATCTCTGCACTTACCAGCAGGGGATATGCCGATTTTATGAATGTTATTCAACAAAAGAAAGATCAATATCATTTCATCTGCAAATTATTTCCGGCATGGTTGCAAGGTGAAAAAGCGGTGGCCTCCATTATAGCCCAACTGCGCTATATCAAGCAATTCCAGGATACATTTGATGTGGTGGCTATTATTCGTGGTGGAGGAGGGGAAACGGGACTCTCTGCTTTTAATGAATATGCACTTGCCAGGGAAGTGGCTCTATTCCCTCTGCCTGTGCTCACGGGTATCGGACATGCAACCAATGAAACCGTTGCAGAAATGGTGGCCTGTGTAAATTGTATTACGCCCACAAAGCTTGCTGAATTTCTTATCGAACGTTTTGATGCATTTGCTGAAGCGATCTTTCAGGCTGAAGAGACGATTGTGCAATTTGCCCGCACGCAGCTGCAGGCTCACCATCAACAACTCCGGCAAACAGGAAAACAATTGCAGACTTATGCTATTTATGATCTCAGGCAACATCATCAACAGCTGAGTTATGAACAAAAGGCATTGCAAAAAGCCTGGATGCATAGCATTCAAGAATATCAAACAGCTATGCTGATGTTTGCTTACACAATAGCGAAAGCAAGCAAACATCTTTTGCATCAGCACCAGCAAAACATTACACAGTGGCCGATTGCATTGAGGAAAAATATTAAACAATATCTTTCACATCTCCATCA
>JADGHY010000197.1 GCA_019683625.1 Thermoflavifilum sp.
CCCCTGCGCCTGCTCCCAAACCCGTGGTGCAGGTACCCGATACCACCCAGAAAATACCTCCTGCAGCGCCTTTCCACGTAGCCGCCTTCGCAAAACTGATCAAGAAACCTGTCTACCGCATCGCCTTGTTTTGCCCGCTCTATCTGGATTCTGTTGCCGAAGAAAGCCATACCTATGCCTGGTTTACCCATTTTCCCGATTACTTTGTGCCTGGGCTGGAGTTTTATGAAGGAGCCCGGGTGGCCATCGACAGCTTGCGGGGCTTGGGTGCCCAGCTGCAGGTGAAGGTTTATGATACCCGCTCAGCGGTGATGCCACTGACAGATGTCCAGAAAGATAGCTTCCTCCGACAGGCCGACCTGATGATTGGCATGCTGGATTATCAGGAGTTAAAAACCCTGAGCCATTTCAGCCAGCAATATGAGGTTAACCTGGTGTCGGCCACCCTGCCTAATGATGCAGGCATAGTGGGCAATCCCTTCCTGATTATCGTGAACAGTACCCTTGCTACCCATGCCTCAGCCATTCTGCAATACGTGCTCACCAACTTCAACAATGTACATCTCACCCTCTGGAGCCAACCGAATAGTGACGACAATACCATTGCCCAACTGTTCCTGGATGCCTATCGGAAACATCCAGCCTACGCTGTAATGCCCCTCCGGCAAATCGTATACGATACCAGCTGGTCGGCCACCCGCATTGCCAGCCAGCTCCAGACAGCCCAGAATAACATCTGCATTTTCACTACCCTCAACAGCGCCGCTGCACTAAATATGGCATATAAGCTGGCCACCCTTACCGACCGCTACCAGATTAACCTGATAGGTATGCCCACCTGGGACCAAATCAACGCCTTTTATCTGGATTCGGCTTTGTATCAGCTTCCTATTTTTTACTCATCCCCCTTCGTGGTTTCCCCCCAATCTCCTGCTGTCCGTTACCTGCAACAAAAATTCTTCCAGCTATACCAGGATCGCGAACCCAGCCCATCGGCCTGGAAAGGATTCGACATTGCCTATCGATTTGTTTGGCTTATGCTTCAACACGGCATCTATTTCAATGCCCAGATGAATGATCCCAGGGCTAATATGCTTATTCCCTATACCTTTGAACCGGTTTACAAGCATGCTACCGACAGCATACCCGATTATTTTGAAAATCGGAGGATTTTTTTCATGAAAATATATCAGGGAAAAAGCTATGCAGCCGGAAGTGTGAATGCCGTAAACTGATATTTTATGGATCCATTGCTGGTTATCACTCCCCAAGGGCTTTACTGTCCCCAAGGCGATTTTTTCATTGATCCCTGGGCAAAAGTTCATAGGGCTGTGATTACCCACGCTCATGCCGATCATGCCCGTGCAGGACATCAATACTACCTGTGCCATACTGACTCGGCACCACTGCTAAAACTAAGGCTGGGAGAAAGCATCCAGGTGCAAACCCTTGGCTATGGAGAAGTGTTAAACGTTCGGGGTGTGCATATTAGTTTTTATCCTTCCGGCCACGTGATCGGGGCAGCACAGGTGAGTATCAGCTATCAGGGGCAGGTGTGGGTGGTTTCTGGTGACTATAAGGTGGTAGATGATGGGCTCACGCCGGCCTTTGAGCCTGTTCGGTGCCACGTGTTCGTGAGCGAGTCTACGTTTGGCTTGCCTGTATACCACTGGGCACCGCAAGAAATCTTGCAAAGGCGCCTTGTCCAATGGGTACATGATGTGCGTGGCCGCGGGCAGATTCCCGTACTCATTGGCTACAGCCTGGGCAAAGCCCAACGCCTGTTGCACATGCTCAAAGATGAAGCTCTTTCCTGCTGGCTCCATCCTGCCATATATGCTATCCATGAAGCCTTGCTCGCCCACCAGCCTGCGTTAGCCCGAAAGCTTCCTCCAGTTCAGCTTTTTCAACCGCCTGGAAACCGCAAAGCCTTGCAAGATGGGGTGTTATTGATCCCACCGGCAGCCCGGGAATCTAAGTGGCTGGACCGCCTGGAACCCTGTGTGACGGGTTATTGCAGCGGCTGGATGCAAATCCGGGGCCGAGCCCGCCAACAAACTGCCGATGCAGCGTTTGCCATATCCGATCATGCCGACTGGCCCGGATTAATCGCCGCCATAGAGGCCACACAGGCCGAAGAGGTATGGGTTACCCATGGCTATGCACATACGCTCGCCCGGTACCTGCGGGAAGAAAAACATCTTCACGCCATCGACATCCAATCACCCTTTACAGAAGAAACCGAGGAATAAAAAATCCCGCTGGTGAACAGCGGGATTGGGGATGTTGCCCGACCAGGATTCGAACCCGGACAAACAGAGCCAGAATCTGTCGTACTACCATTATACTATCGGGCAATCCGTATAACGGGCATGCAATTTACAACATTTCTGTTTTCGATGATCACCTTACAATCCGCACCGACAGCGGATATCGGTAGGCAATGCCTTGCCCGGCTCGAATGGCAGCAATCACACAAAAAATAAAGTTCAACAAATTCACTATTCTCCAACAAATGCCCCAAAAGCCTATCTCAGCCATCTTCCACCCGTAAACCCGGCCAAAGGGGAAACCGTTCCACCCCATAATACCCGTCCAATGGCGCACCATCATGATCCCACCCAGAATACCCAAAACCAAAAATACCAGGCTCACCAGGATTTGAAAATTTACGGCCTCCTTGCCCTGATCATCGATAAATGGATCGTCCTTGCGCAGGATCAACCACAGTACCAGCACACCAATGAGATTGGCAAAGCTGAAAGGAATCACCCAACCTAAAAGGCCACCCAGATGAATGACGGCAGCCCTCGTATGTATTTGTTTGGCCTCCATGGAAAATTTTTGGGAAAGATAAAAGCCAAGCTTGCTCGAAGCAAGCCTGAAGGGGATAAAAGGATGAAAATGCACACAGATGGTAAATAAAAAAGCAACTGCAGGCCTATAAGCCGGATTCTGTATCCGCCGGGGGCGGACTGCTATCATTTATCTGGTCCCGGCATCACTGCCGGGATCTATCTGCCTACCCACCCTGCCGCCGGGCATCCAACCCGCACTCAACGGGCGAATCCAAGCCATGGACGAGCAGCCCATGACCGTCCCAGAGAACGGATAGCAGGGCCTATTTGGCATTTCAGCGCGCAAGGTTTGCCCGAGCCAACCCTCACAGGCCAGCCCCGGGAGCTCTTACCTCCCGTTTTCACCCTTACCTCGCCTGCCTGTCTCAGCCAGGCGGGGCGGTTATTTTCTGTGGCACTGTCTGTTCCCGGCTGCCTGAGCGCAACCAGGACCCACCTGTTAGGTGGTGCGCTGCTCTGTGCTGTCCGGACTTTCCTTAGCCCCGGCAAGGCCGGAGCCACGATAGCACAGCCCGCAGTTGCTATAAGATCTGAAGCCTGAAAGGCTACCCGAGATAGCTAAAATAAATCAGGGTAGCTCCCGGATTGATGTCATTATCCACACGGCTCACCTCCGGTGTCTGCCGCAATATCTCGTGAATCCGCTCCCGCAATACACCCTTGCCAATGCCGTGAATCACCTTCAAATGGGGCTGCCGAATGGCAACAGCCCTCTCCAAATGATCCGTAAAAACCTTTAACTGATAAGCCAAAATATCCCCCTGAGTCATGCCTCGGGTATCAACATGTAGCTTATCTACATGCAAATCTATTTCGAATTCGTACTCAGGCAGACCTTTCTTTCCCTGATCTATGTGTGCTCTCTTATCATGCTTAGAGGCATTAACTTCCGAGCTCTTCTCCGATCTAGCCTCGGGATATTTCTCAAAGAGCAACTCAGAAAAACTGGCCTGCCCATCCTGTTTGATCTCTTCTAGCCTTTCATGAATCTGTTTGGCTTTCATCCGGATGTGTCGTTCCCAACTGGGTTGTTTGGTGAGATCTGGATGGGCTAAACGAATCAAAAAATGAAAAACAGGCTTATCGTTCAAATCCTCAAACAACAGGTCATGTACATACAAATGCGAAAAGGGCCTCAGCTCCTGAGCCAGCTCAAAATCACATTTCCCCTGCTTGGTTAACCGATAGCTGACCTGATAGGCTAATACTGTTTCATTAACCAAAAAGATTTTAAACGCATGCACCTGATCGGCCACATCGTCAACATATTGGGGAAAAAACTGCAACCATAGCCCCGTCTGCTGCCGATGGGAAAGCAGAGGCTTCTCCACAGGCAAAGCTTCTCCGGGAATGTATTTTTTCATCTCCATTTTTCGCTGGGTAAAATATTCAAAATATGGAAATTCAATAT
>JADGHY010000198.1 GCA_019683625.1 Thermoflavifilum sp.
TCCTACGGCATTGCCCAATACAAATTGAAAATAAGAAAAAGCATCTTGCTTTACCGTACCAGGCACCGAAATAAAAGTGACGCCGGAAATAGAAGTACCGATCATGCCAAAAGCCACCAGATACCAGCGGCTGTTGCGATTGGCGATGAAAAAAGTTTCATTATCGGCTTTGCCGGACGTGAGTCTTGAAATGATCAATAGCAAGACAAAATATCCGACGATAAACAACAGGAGCGCAGCAGGCGAGAGAAACATGCGTTTTTTGGGCCGGAAAATAAGAAAAAAGCTGCTCATCCTGCATCCCGAAAAATCACTTAACTTGCCCAAAAGAAATGACGATGCCACGGCTACCCCATTTGTGCTTCAAGCCATTTCATACACCCATGAAGCGCTGCTTATGACACCTGAATGAAAGGCATCTATGCATAAAAGGCGAATCGCATACCTGATAGCAGGCTTTTCCCTGATGTTGGTCATATTGCTGTTGCTGCGCTTTTGGATGTTGCAACATGCAGAACTATTTATCCGAAAACTGGTGGATACCCAAACCCAAGGCTTGTATGATTTGCATATTCAGCAGATTCATTTGGATAACAACCTGCATGTGATCCGGCTGGAACATACCACGCTGAAAGCCTTTGAGCCGGATCGCCACACACCAAGATTCATCCTGGAGATTCCTTATCTCTATCTTAAAATACATCGCATCCCGGCACTGATCCTCAACCGGGCACTGTATATTGATTCCATCTATTGCCGGGCGCCTGCCTTGTTGATCAGGTTGCAGCAGTTCCCGGCATCTGATTCTACCATGAGCCTGGCAGCACAAATGGATATCATTTACCTCCAGATTCAAAAAATCGTTTCCTTGCTGCAAATTGAAAAAATGCATATTGAGCAAGGTGAACTGATTTTTTCTGCTAACCCTGCCTATCCCGACAGCGAAGCCACGCGTATCCAAAAAATTAGCTTGCATATTCAGCATTTTAAGATTGACGCGGCCACAGTAAGGCAACAACGAAAACGAAAGCAGCTTACCAATGAGGTAACCTTTCATTTAGGCCCGCAGACCATTTTCCTGAATCATAAACAACAAAAAATATCCTTTGCCGATTTTTACCTTTCAACCGTAGACAGTGCATGCCGCATTCGTGCATTATCTTTTTATGCGCAGGCAAAAGATAAGCCTGTCTCCAGCTATGCTTTTGCTGCTGATGAGTTGTATTTTAAAAAAAATCAGTTCAGTGAATTGTATTTCAATAAAACCTTTCAGAGTGATTCGCTGATGATTCAACATGCGCGTGTAACCCTGCAAGTGCATCTCAACATAAAGGCAACACATCCGGTGAAGGATACTTCGCAACTCCTGGAAGCCGTGCTATCGCGTATTGCCGACCGGGCAGCCGTTCGCCACGTGGTGATTCAGGATGCTATGGTGAAAGTACTGGCAGGCGCAGCATCTACGCAGTATATCTTCCAAACCGGCAAACAACAGCTCAACCTGCACGAAGTGATATTCGATGCCCGAAGTGAAAACCCTTTCAGCATTCAACAGGCCAGCCTGAACATGCAACATTATACGTTTCAGAGCTCAGATAGCAGCCTGCAGTTTAGCCTGCAACAATTGATCTTGCATCAGGATACCCTGATGCTTGTGGCCCCAAACCTGCATCAACAGGATATGAAAACAGGCAACCAGCTTCAATTCCAGGCTGCACGAATACTTGTGCCCAATGTGGATTTAAACAATTTGATCTCTCAGCAAAACATCGGCACTCATGAAATGATCATCGAATATCCTGATATCCGGGTGATACGTACATCCATGTTCACAAGCCATGAACGGAAATCTGATTTGATACCCAAAAAATGGATGCATGGATTTCGCCTCTTTGATGCCTTACAGGTTGTTCAATTGCGCCATGGGATCTTCAACATAACTACCCCTTCGCTGCATCTGCAGGCCAACGATGTGAACGGCAGCAACAGCTTCCCGCTTGCTGCTGTTTTTTATCCTGACCGGCACAGGCAATGGCAGATTGCCTCATTGCAATTTCAATGGCATAAAAATCATGAGGAAAAAAATATAGTGGAAGGTGATGCCCAAAACCTCACGATAGAGGATAGGCTATTCCGTGCCGGAGCCTTTCACCTGCATCAGTCTCATCAGTCTTTTGCCTGTGAACAATGCTACATGCTATTGCCCGGACAAACAAAAGACAGCGCTCCCCATGCATGGCCAACAGGCAGCACAATCGCGCAAGCGGGCTGGCAGCAGGCCAATATTCAACTTCAGCTAAGCGATACGGCTAATCATCCACTCGGTGGCTTATTTTCTCCCTTCCTGATTGGGCATGTTCAGGGAGAACATACCAAGCTGCTGATCCAATCCTTCAAACGGCAACATGTTGCACAGCTACAGTCAAGCTTAACCCATATCCGGTTGGATTCTTTTGCTTACCTGCATAATCAGCTACATGTGCGTGATTTCCGGATCGCCGGCACCGAAGGAAAATACAGAACCGATAACTTCTGGATAGCCTTTCAGGATTTCAGCTGGAGGCCTGATTCACTTTCGTTTGTGCATCAGTTGCACATTCACACGCTGCCCGATAGCACATTGGACATGCAAATTCCTGCCGTCTCGTGGATACATCGGTTGCCGAAAATTGATGAAGATGCCCTTCGGCAAATACCCTTTTTGCAACTGGATACACCTGTCATTACCATGAGAAAATTAGCTACTCATGGGGTTCAAAGCCAGACTTCCTTTTTGCAGGCAGCATCATGGCATGTAGACAGCCTGCGGATACAGGAAGGACGGGTGCAGCTGTTGCAATACGCTGCTTCTTCCCGTGGTAAACCGCATCTGCAGGTAGATTTTCAACTCACAGGGTCGGCCACGAATTTAAATTGGCAGAAACTCCCAACTGATTACCGTTTTCACCTGCAACACCTGAATGCCCATCTGCACAACTTTGAGCTGCAACGTACAAGCGCCACCACACATCAAAACTTTTCTCCTACCCGTGTGCATGCAGATGAGATAAGCCTTACGGCATCGCAATGGACAAGTGCTTCATCCACGGATAACGGACAGCTATTTGTGGATTCCTGTGCTTTTGCCAACATATGGATCAGCGATGAGCAGCATCAATTAAAAGGGTCTGGAAAAATATATGCTTTGCAGCTGACAAACATTCTATCTCCATCATTTATTGCACAGAGCCTTTCCCATTCCGCAAACCACCGGTTGCATCTTTCAGCAATCCGTTATCAGACGCCTGCATTTATTTTTCAGGGATGGGATGCCATTTATCATGCCAACTCGCAACTGTTGCAAATAGATAGTGTGCATATTCATCCGGTGAAAAGCCGGGAAGCATTTATGAAGGCATTACAGGAACAAAAGGATTATGTGAGTTTTTCTTCTCATCAATGGAAGTGGCAACGTTTTAACCTGTTATCCTGGATTATGCATCAGACGCTTGTAGCCGATACTTTTGATGTATATCGCCCTGTGGTGTATGTCTATCGCGACAAACGCCTGCCACTGAATACCCGGCAAGTTAAACCCTTACCTGCAGAGGTGCCCGACAGATTGCCCTTTAAAATGCATGTTAATCAATGGCGGATTCATGAAGGATTTGCATCTTATACCGAAATATCTGCACAAACCGGAAAACCCGGAACTGTGTGGTTTAATGATATACAGGCCCGCATCACACCGGTGATATCCCATGATTTTGACCAAAGAATCGATTCAGCTGAAGCTTATTTGCAAATCCAGGCTACAGGGCGATTGATGAATCAACCCCTTATTCACCTGAATTATCTGGAAGACCGGTATGATCCACTGCATTTATTCACCTTAAGGGTACAAGCTTCTCCATTTGCTTTCAGCCTGTTTAATCCGATTCTGGAATCCTGGTTTCATGCACGGGTGATCTCCGGAAATATTACTGGTGCTAACATGCAGGCTAAGGGTAACAGATATATGATGTTGGGCAACATGAACCTGCATTATGATCAATTGAAAATTTCACTCGACAGGGAAAAAGATAGCGCAGGCAGGAAGCTGCATTCCGGATTGCAGAATTTTCTTGCCAATCTGGTGTTGCGTTCAGCAAATTTTCACCGCACCGGATTGGTATTTTACAGAAGAAATCCCCATCTATCTTTTTTTAATTACTGGGTAAAAGGCGTGGAAAGCGGCATTGGCAGCAGTATCATGGGGAACAAATGGAACCGTGCCTACCGG
>JADGHY010000199.1 GCA_019683625.1 Thermoflavifilum sp.
ATTCCCAACCCGTGATGCGCGTTGGGAATAGTTTTTTTATATCCTGAACTTAATAAATGTTGACACACTATGAGCTTGCAACCCATAACTGTTGAATTTGATTTAGGCGATGGCCGTAAGGTTGAAATTGAAACCGGGCGGCTTGCCCGGCAGGCCGATGGGGCTGTTACCGTGCGAATGGGCGATTGCATCTTGCTGGCCACCGTTGTAGCTGGAAAAGAACCTAAAGAAGGGCAGGACTTTTTCCCTTTGATTGTGGATTACCGGGAAAATTTTGCTGCCGCAGGACGCATCCCTGGCTCTTTTTTCAAACGAGAAGGCAAACTATCTGATTACGAAGTGCTCATCAGCCGTTTGATTGACAGAGCCTTGCGTCCGCTGTTTCCGGATGATTATTTCTGCGATGTTCAGGTATTGGTGACCTTGATTTCTTCGGATGCCGAGGTGATGCCCGATGCCCTGGCCGGACTGGCTGCTTCGGCTGCTTTGGCTGTTTCAGATATTCCTATCCAGGAATTGATTTCTGAAGTGCGCGTGGCCCGCGTCGATGGGCAGTTTATCATCAATCCCACCCGTAGCCAGCTGGCCGCCGCCGACATGGATTTTATGGTGGGTGCTACAGCCAAAAACATCCTGATGGTAGAGGGCGAAAGCAAAGAATGTCTGGAAGAAGATCTTATCCAGGCTATTCAGTTGGCCCATGAAGCCATCAAAAAGCAAATTGCCGCCCAAGAGCTGCTCCGGGAAAAAGCCGGGGTGAAAGGGAAAAGAGAATACCCCAAGCCTCATCGCAACGAGGCCCTCAGAGAAAAAATTGTGGAGCTGGCTAAAGACCGCATTTCTGCCATCGCCCACACCAACACCACCAAACAACAACGCACAGAGGCCTTCAAGCAATTGCAGGAAGAGATCACCCAGGCTTTGGGAGAATTGCCGGCAGAAGATCAGCCATTGATAGGTTATTATTTCCACGAGCTGCAACGCGATATTGTGCGCAACATGATTCTTGATGAGGGCCGCAGGCTGGACGGACGCGGACTGAAAGATATCAGGCCTCTGGACATGCAGGTAGATGTGTTGCCTTCTACGCATGGCTCGGCTATTTTCACCCGCGGCGAAACCCAATCGCTTACCACGGTAACCTTAGGTACACCGGAAGATGAGTTGCTGATTGAAACAGCAGCTATCTCCGATTACAGTAAATTTATCCTGCATTATAACTTTCCGCCTTTTTCCACGGGTGAGGTGAAGATGATGCGGGCGCCGGGTCGTCGGGAAATTGGCCATGGCAATCTTGCCCTTCGCTCTTTGAAACAAATGATGCCCAATGGCGATTATCCCTATACCGTGCGGGTAGTATCGGATATCCTTGAGTCCAACGGTTCTTCCTCCATGGCTACGGTATGTGCGGGTTCACTAGCTTTGATGGATGCAGGCGTGCCTATACCCAAACATGTCGGGGGAATAGCCATGGGGCTCATTTCCCGACCGGAGGATGGAAAGTATGCCATTCTCACCGACATTTTAGGGGATGAAGACCATTTAGGTGATATGGACTTTAAGGTGGCCGGCACCCGGGAAGGCATCTGTGGCGTGCAAATGGATATCAAAGTGGACGGGCTGAGCATGGATGTGATGCGGGAAGCGTTAGAACAAGCCCGCCAGGCCAGGCTTTTTATCCTGGATGCCATGTATCAATGCATATCCCAACATCGGGAAGAGCCCAAACCCCATGCACCACGCGTGGTGAAGATGTTTATTGACCGGGAATTTATTGGTGCCGTCATTGGCCCTGGTGGCAAAATCATTCAGGAAATTCAGCGGGAGACCGGAACCACCATCAGCATCGAAGAAGTGGGTGCTACTGGTGAAGTAAGCATTTTCAGCAGCGATAAACATAGCTTGGAAAAAGCCGTGCAATGGATCAAAGGCATAGTGGCCGTGCCTACCGTGGGGGAAACGTATGAAGGCGAAGTGAAAGCCGTAATGCCTTATGGCGCTTTTGTAGAATTTTTACCCGGCCGGCAGGGTCTCTTGCATATCTCAGAAGTTTCCTGGAAGCATCTGGACAGCCTGGAGGGTGTGTTAAAGGAAGGAGATAAGATTAAGGTGAAACTCACCGGTGCCGATCCCAAAACAGGGAAATTCAAGCTCTCCCGCAAGGCGCTATTGCCGAGGCCGGAAGGCTATCATCAGCCACCTGTAAATGCACATAATCGTCCGCGGAGTGGTGGTCGGCAGCATCCCCGCCAGTCCTCACCTCATACCCGCCATAGCCGGGGAAATGCGGCCGAACAAGGCGAATAAATGCGTGCTGATATTTAAATGGAAATGCCTGGGAAGGAACTGTCCAATGCTTTGGTAAAATCAAACGGGCAAAAACTAAACCCATGTCAGAGCTTCTTCTCATCATTCTGGCCTACTTGATTGGTTCTATTTCCAATGCGGTATGGATCAGCAAGCGTTTTTTTCATATTGATATTCGGGAATATGGTAGTGGCAATGCCGGTGCAACCAACACCTTCCGGGTCCTGGGTCCCCGGGCAGGCACAGTGGTGATGATCTTAGATATGCTCAAAGGGGTGTTGGCCGTGGAGCTTGCCCATATCATGCCTTACTACAATCAGCCTGAGCATGCTGCTCAGCTGATGAATTTCCAGCTGGCACTTGGGCTAGCTGCCGTGGTAGGGCATATTTTCCCTATCTGGGCAGAATTCCGGGGAGGTAAGGGAGTAGCCACGCTGTTTGGCATGGTGCTGGCCATCCAGCCCATTGTGGCGTTGTGCTGTGTGGGCGTGTTCGTTGGCGTACTCTTTCTTACCCGTTACGTATCCCTGAGTTCTATCCTGGCCGCCATCGCCTTCCCCTTATTGATTTTATTCATCTTTAAAGCGCATGCCTTTATTTACCAACTGTTTGCCATAGCCATTGCCTTATTGGTAATTTTTACCCATCAAAAAAATATTCAACGCCTGCTGCATGGTCGCGAAAATCGGGTTTCGCTGTTCAAGAAGCGCAAATCTTCCTCTGACTCGGGTTCTGATGGGCATGTATGACTCAAGATTTATTGCTGCATTCTGGTACAGTCGTTGCACGTATATGGGCAAGTGAATATCTTGCCATACACAATTGCTAAAACCGGAGATTCATGAAGCAAGTTTTCTCATGGGCGATAATGATATCCCTGCTATCCAGTTGTTCACGGGTGCCTATCACGGGGCGGTCACAACTGCATTTGGTGCCGGAGAGCCAGCTCGATCAGATGGCCCTTACCGAATATCATAGTTTTCTTTCTCAGAATAAAGTGGTCTCCTCGTCTAATGCCCAAGCCCAGATGGTGGAAAGGGTTGGAGAAAGGCTGGCAAAGGCCATCACACAATACCTTGACCAGCACGGCTATGGCGATCGGGTGGCTAACTATCACTGGGAATTTCACCTGGTGGAAAATAAAGAGGCCAATGCCTGGTGTATGCCAGGCGGGAAGGTGGTGGTATATACGGGTATATTGCCTTATACCCGCGATGAGGCCGGACTTGCCGTGGTCATGGGGCATGAGATTGCACATGCCATTGCGCAGCATGGTGCCGAGCGGATGTCGGAACAATTGCTGCAACAGGCAGGAGGAGAGGCATTGGCTATTTTCATGAATGAAAAGCCTCAGGCTACCCGGGATGCCTTTTTGCAGGCCTATGATATTGGCAGTACGTTAGGCGTGGTATTGCCGCATTCGCGCAAACAGGAGTCAGAAGCCGACCACCTGGGATTAATTTTCATGGCGTTGGCAGGTTACGACCCGCATGCCGCATTGGATTTCTGGCAACGCATGGCTCAGGCCAATACCGGGCAGATTCCTGTTTTTCTCAGTGACCACCCCAGCGATGCCCAGCGCATTGCCGATATCCGCAAATGGATTCCCGAAGCCATGAAGTATTATCATCCCCAATGATAGCGCTCACTGCACGATAACGGTTCCTTTCATGCTTGGGTGTATGGAACAATGGTAATGAAAGGTGCCGGTATCACTGAAGGTATGGGAATAGGATTGTCCGTAGGGAATATTTCCGCTGTCGAACTTACCGTTGTCATCGGTGACGGTATGCGTAACCTGGTCAGCATTGTTCCATTTCACTGTAGTTCCCTTCGTGATCGTGAGGCTTGCAGGCGAAAAGGAATAGTTGCTGATGCTCACGACATTACCGGATGAGCCCCCGCTACTGCCCCCGTTGTTTCCGCCCGTATTTCCCCCGGTAGAACC
>JADGHY010000200.1 GCA_019683625.1 Thermoflavifilum sp.
AATTTGAATTCTGATTTTTAAAAATCTTCTAAATTTTTTGCTATTATTTCTATTAAGTCCACTAAATTAGTAGAGATAATCTATTTTTGTACCATTCAACCATAAAAATATCCGACCCATGAAAAGTTTTCGCACGGAGCTGGAAAATCCTGTCGTAGAACAGGAAATCATCGAGCTGGAAAGAAAAATCCGGCAATACCTCACCGGAGAAATGCATCCAGATCGGTTCAAAAGCCTGCGCCTGGCCCGCGGTATCTATGGCCAGCGCCAGAAAGGCGTGCAAATGGTTAGGATTAAACTCCCGCAGGGACGATTGACCACTGCCCAGCTCAAACGCATTGCCGATATTTCCGACGAATATGCTACCGGCAATTTGCACCTCACAACCCGGCAAGATATTCAGCTGCACTTCGTTAGCCTGGAACGTACACCGGAATTGTGGACTAAGCTGGCCATGGACGATCTCACCATCCGGGAAGCTTGCGGCAACACCGTGCGCAACATTACCGGTTCTCATCTGGCCGGCATAGATCCCAATGAACCTTTTGATATCACCCCTTATGCTGATGCCACATTCCGCTATTTCCTGCGCAACCCCGTTTGCCAGGATATGGCCCGTAAATTCAAGATTGGCTTCTCCAGCAGCGAACATGATGAGGCTTTTGCCTATATCCACGACATAGGCCTGATCCCGCGCATTCAGGAAAAAGATGGCCAACTCATCAAAGGATTTAAAGTTGTCGTGGGTGGTGGATTGGGCGCGCAGCCTTTTACAGCTAAACTGGCTTTTGAATTTCTGCCGGCCGAAGATTTAATTCCCTACATAGAAGCTGTGCTAAGAGTATTTGACCGATATGGGGAAAGAACCAATCGCCATAAAGCCCGCATGAAATACCTGATTGAAAAGCTGGGTATGGAAAAATTTACCGAGCTGGTACAGGCCGAATATAAAGGCTTGAAGGCTTTTCATGTGCCTATCGAATTTCACCCCCATGTGGAACATCTGCCCGAACACATTCATATCCCAGACTTTACCCTTTCTCAGCCTGAAAAATTTCAGGCCTGGCTCATCACCAATGTGATTCCTCAAAAACAGGTGGGCTATAGGGGTGTGTACCTGAAAATTACCAATGGCAATATCTCTTCCGATACCGCCCGCCGACTGGCCGATCTGGTGAAATCTATTGCGGCAGATCAGATGCGGGTGACCAATAATCAGGGTATCTTAATCCGTTTTGTGCCTGAGCATGCATTAGGCTATCTGTTTACCCGCCTGGATGAGCTTGGATTGGCAGAACCGGGATTTGACTCGACAGCCGATGTGACCTCCTGCCCGGGTACGGATACCTGCAACCTGGGAATCTCTAACAGCACAGGCATTGCCCGCATGCTGGAACAGGTGATTTTACAGGAATACCCTCAATTAATTTACAATAAGGATATTAAAATCAAAATCAGCGGCTGCATGAACTCCTGCGGCCAACATGGCATCGCTACGATTGGTTTTCATGGAGCATCGTTAAAAGCCGGTGGTAAAGTGCTTCCTGCCTTGCAAGTGCTGCTGGGCGGAGGCCCTACCGGGCATGGAGAGGGACGCCTGGCTGAAAAAATTACCAAGGTGCCCAGCAAACGGGCTCCCCAGGCCCTGCGCCTAATCTTAAACGATTACCTGAAAAATGCATTACCCGATGAAAAATTTAATGCCTATTATGACCGGCAAGGGAAAAATTATTTCTACAATTTATTAAAACCCTTGACCGATCTCACCCAACTGCAACCCGATGATTTTGTGGATTGGGGACATGAAGAAGCTTATTCTACAGCAGTGGGCGTGGGCGAATGCGCCAGCGTGGTGGTAGATTTAGTGTATGTGCTGCTGAACGAAGCAGAAGAAAAAATGGAAATGGCCGATCAATGGCTGAAGGATGGAAATTATGGTGATGCCATCTATCAAGCCTATACCGCTTCTATCTATGCTGCTAAAGCTTTGTTGCTCGATAAAGAAGTGAACTGCAATACCCATATTGGCATCATACACGATTTCGATCAGCATTTTGCCGCAGCTGAATTTGATGTGCAGCCCTCTTTTGCCGGATTCGTATTGCAAATCAATCAGCATGAACCTACGCCCGATTTTGCAGAACATTATCTGCAACAGGCTCACCGCTTTTTACAAAAGGCAAGGGCTTATCAGCAACAAAAGGCTGAAGCTGTTGCTGATGCAGACGCCAAGGCCACTGCCCAAGAAACTATTGCATCTTAATCCGTAGAAGCATCAAATTACTATGACATGAAAAGAAAACTCAGCCTGATTGGTGCCGGACCCGGTGATCCTGAGCTAATCACCCTGAAGGGGATTAAAGCCCTGCAATCGGCACAGGTGATTTTATATGATGCACTCGTGCATCCCGACCTGCTGAATTATGCTGCTGCAGAATCGCTGAAAATATTCGTCGGAAAGCGAAAAGGGTTTAAGGCATATACGCAGGAAGAAATTCATGAACTGATTGTGCATTATGCCACCCATTACGGACATGTGGCCCGCCTCAAAGGAGGCGATCCTTTCTTGTTTGGCCGAGGATATGAAGAATGGCTATATGCACAACAGCACGGTATTGAAGTGGAAATCATTCCGGGGGTGAGCAGCGCTATTGCTGTGCCGGAACTGCAACATATTCCCGTGACCTTAAGAGGCATAAGTGAAAGTTGCTGGATTACTACGGCAACCATTGCCGATGGCCAGCTATCCAACGATCTGCAACTGGCGGCTCATTCCAGTGCTACCATTGTGGTGCTCATGGGGGTTCACAAATTGCCAGAAATCGTGGCCTTATATCGCCATCTGAAAAAAGCAGATATGCCAATTGCTATTATTCAAAACGGCTCCTTGCCCGAAGAAAAAATAGTGGTGGGTTATATGGACAATATTCTGGAAAAAGCAGCTGCTGCTCATATTCAATCGCCGGCTATCATCGTGATTGGAGAAGTCGTGAGAACACATCTGCAATTTGAACGGGACGCATGCATAGATGAAGCCATTGTTTCTGCTGCACATGCTCACTGATGCTTCCATATCAACCCCAAGGCAGGACCAATCCCCTGCTGCCCCTCCCGCAGCTGCTACAGCAGCGCCGGATGGGAAAAACACCCTATTTCCTGTTTTTCTGAAAGCTGAATCGCTTTCTTTCCTGATTGTTGGTGGAGGAAAAGTGGGATTGGAAAAGCTTAGCGCCTTATTAAACAATGCTCCCCAGGCATGCGTGAAACTGGTGGCACCCGAAATACTGCCTGAAATCCGCAACTACGCCACAACAGCTCATCGCCTGACTCTTATGGAAAGAGCTTTTGAGCCCCAAGATCTGGAAGGGATCGATATCTTAATTCTGGCAACCGAAGATCACCTGCTGAACCAACAAATTCACGCGCTGGCTAAAGCAAGGGGCATACTGACCAATGTGGCCGACACACCCGATCTGTGCGATTTTTACCTGAGTTCCATCGTACAAAAAGGACAGTTGAAAATTGCTATTTCCACCAACGGTCTCTCTCCTACTTTTGCTAAGCGTCTGCGGGAATGGTTTACCGAAGTCATTCCCGATAATGTGGATGAGCTGTTGCATCGGCTTCATGCAATCCGCAATCAACTGAAAGGCGATTTTGCCACAAAGGTGAAACAATTGAATGCCTTGACGGCTTCATTTGCCCCGAATGGCTTCGGACAAAAGCATTTGTCGGCACCTCATTCCTATTTGATCAACCCACAACCTAAAAACCAATCCCGGAATCAATTCATCATCACGGGTATTTACCGATGGATATGCCTTGTGGGAGTGGGTGCACTGCTGGCAACGGGCTACTGGCTGATTCCGCGGGTCGTGGCTTTGCCCTGGCACGACTGGCTAGGGTCACTGCCCGGCTTGCTGGGAGAAAATTTTATCTGGTTTCTGATCGGCGGATTTTTAGCCAAATACATCGATGGCACACTGGGATTGGGCTATGGCACCATTGGCACCACCTATTTGCTGTCTTTTGGCATTCCACCCGCACAGATCAGCAAAACCATTCACATCTCAGAAATCTTTACCAGTGGCTTGTCTGGCTGGATGCACTGGCATTACCATAATGTAAATAAAAAATTATTTCGTGCATTGGTATGGCCGGGATTGATAGGCGGTATTGGCGGAGCAGTGTTAATTACCCATTTGCAACATTCGGCCTTGCACATGATCAGACCCTTTAT
>JADGHY010000007.1 GCA_019683625.1 Thermoflavifilum sp.
TTCCATCCCTGAGCCACTAATTTATATTTATTTCCTCCTTTGGTGAGGATATGTGCGCCTTCTGCAATATCGGTGATATACCCCACCACACTGATTTGTTCACTGGTAGTGATTTTTTCATAATCTTCCTGGCGAATGGTAAACAACAACTCATAATCTTCTCCTCCATTTAATGCACAAGCCGTTGGATCGAGCTGGAAAGGGAATGCGGCCAGGCGGGTGTCTTCGGCTATAGGGATTTTTTCTTCATACAATAAACACCCCACATTACTCTGCTTGCAAATGTGCAGGATATCAGAGCTTAGGCCATCGCTCACATCCATCATAGCTGTAGGGCGAATGCCTTGCTCCTGCAAGAATTCCACAATATCCTTACGGGCTTCCGGCTTCAATTGCCGGCCAATGACATAGGTGTAAGGCTCCAGCTCAGGCTGCATATTGGGATCATCTAAATACAGGCGTTTTTCTCTTTCCAGGATCTGCAATCCCAGGTAAGCTGCTCCTAAATCACCACTCACACAAATCAGATCCCCTTTCTTAGCTCCACTTCGCAACACAAATTGGTCGGGCGCCACTTCGCCAATGGCCGTCACGGAAATGATAAATCCTTTTTGCGAAGAGGAAGTGTCGCCCCCCACCAGATCCACCCCATAGCGTTCACAGGCCAGGTACACGCCTTCATAAAACTCTGCCAGGGCTTCCACGCTGAAGCGATTGCTTACCGCAATGCTTAAGGTTAACTGGGTAGGCGTGGCCATCATAGCATAAATATCGGACAGATTCACCACTACGGCTTTGTAACCCAAATGCTTAAGCGGTGTATACATCAGGTCGAAATGAATCCCTTCGATCAGCAAATCGGTACTGATCACCGTTTGCCTGCCAAAATGATCTATGACTGCCGCATCATCGCCCACGCCTACCAGCGTACTGGCATTTTGGATTTCAATGTTTTTGGTTAAATAGGCAATTAAGCCAAATTCCCCGAGAGAAGCGATCTCGGTACGCGTAGGTTCTTCAGCCATAAACGGATATCATAAAGGTGAATCAAACCATTGTTCAGGCTGTTTGCACCGCATGTAACAAATCACCGTGAATAAAGCCGTTCGATGCAATCAATTGAGAAGCCTGCAAATCATAATCCCTGCCTTGAAAATCGCTTACTCTACCTCCAGCTTCCCGCACAATCAGGCAGCCAGCAGCCACATCCCAGGCATGAATATGATGCTCCCAGTAACCGTCGAATCGTCCACATGCCACCCAACATAAATCAATGGCAGCCGAGCCTAATCGCCGCACCGGTATGCCTTGCTTGATAAAATAACCAAATACTTCCACCGGATCATGCGGCATATCCCGCCATTGATAAGGGAAACCCGTCACCAGAAAAGCCGTTTGAATATTATCCGCAGCAGATACATGAATGGGACGCTCATTCAGAAAAGCACCCTTCCCTTTTTCGGCAAAAAACAGTTCGTTCAGAAAAGGATTATACACAGCGCCCATAATCACTTCACCCTGCTTTTCTAAAGCAATAGAAACCGAGCAAATGGGCAGGTGATGGGCAAAATTTACCGTTCCGTCTAGCGGATCAATGATCCATCGGAAATCACTATCCCGCTGCATGGCGCCGGCTTCTTCGCTGAGCACGGCGTGATCGGGAAATTGCGAACGGATGCGCTCTAGGATCAATGCCTCTGCCCGTTTATCAATCTCCGTCACCAGATTGTTCAACGTATCCTTATGATGTACCTGAAAGTGCTGTTTCATACCCTCCAGCAAAACGCTGCCGGCTGCCTGAATCGTATCGAGCAAAACTGTTTTATACATGCCGCAAAGATAGCAGATTCCAGTCCCAAAGCATGAAGCGCCTAAACAAATGTAAGTTTGCAGGCAAATGCGCCTCTCGGTTATCATCGTCAGCTACCAGGCAGCCGCGGAGCTTGAACTCTGCCTCTGGGCCGCCTGCCAGGCCGTTGAGCAAATGGATGCTGAAATCATTGTCATCGACAATGCTTCTGCCGATCCTTCTATCCAGGCCTTGGCTAATAATTTTTCACAACTGAACCCACCCATCCAAAAACTAAGCTGGATCTGGAACACCACAAACAAGGGTTTCGGTGCCGCCTGCAACCAGGCTGCTGCCCAGGCAACAGGCGAATATTTGCTTTTCTTAAATCCCGATACCCTCATCGAACCAGAAGGATTGAAACAGGCTTTGGCCTTTTTGCAAATGCAGCCGCAAGCCGGAGCTTTGGGACCTTATCTGTTGAACGGCAGAGGCCGGTTCCTGAAAGAATCCCGCCGGGGCTTTCCCACACCTTGGAATAGCTTGTGTAAAATCCTGGGATTGGCAGGTATTTTCCCCCGCTCCCGCCTGCTGGCTGGCTATTATGCGGGGAATATGCCCGTTTCTTATCCACAGCCCACAGCCGTGCTTTGCGGCGCATGTATGCTTATCCCACGCAATGCCTGGGAGGCTATCCGTGGGTTCGATGAAACATTTTTTCTCTACGGGGAAGATACCGATCTCTGCCTACGCCTCCATCAAAAAGGTTACCTGTGTTATTTTTTCCCGGATTGGAAAGTGTTGCACCTGAAATACCGAAGCATGCGCAATCATCCGAAACAACATCGGTATTATTTTTTCCAATCCATGAAAATATATGTGCACAAACATTTTCCGCACCACCAGTGGTATCTGCTTCCCGCTATTGCATGGCTGTACAGAATCTCTCGTTTTTCGCGAAAATTTCAATATACCACTCATCAAAAACATGCATCATCCCCAAAAACAGCCTTGTTCATCACCTGTCACACACATATTTCATCCTCTCCCATATTTGGAGATCGCTCTGTTGAGATTCGTCCGGTAAATGCGTTGCATGAATTTTGCCTTTCCCATCTTGAACAAAACACCTCATCTATTATTATCTTGAACATTCAAGATTTTCCGATTGCCGATTGTTTTAACTTTTTGCAAAACATGCCTCAAGCTATGACACTATGCTTTCTCACGCCTTATACGCAATCAATAATATGCGTTTGAAAATTTGCGAGATGACCTGCATACCTCTAAAAGGTCTTTTTCTTGCATGGGAAAATACGGCTGCGGAAATAGCAAAGCTTATTGTGGCATGAATGAAGGCTTCATCTTCACAGAGCCGTTGGCTTTGACCAGCTTATGTTGACTAGGTTGTCGAACGACACATTTTCTGCCGGCAAAAGGAACGGCTTGAGGCTGCTCGCCTAAATCGTGGCTGGACTTTTCCAGCTTTTATCCCTAATTTTGTCGCCACTTGCTATCTAAGCTCAGCAATAGATGCCCATCATCGGAAACTTAATTGCCCGTACACTTCAGGTTAAGAAGCAATTCCAGATCGCCCTGGGTACGCCCCGCACCTATCAACTCCAGGTGCTGCGGCGCCTGCTTCAAAAAGCTCAGTTCACCGAATTTGGCACGGCTTATCATTTCACCCGTATCCTGCTTTCTCCTCATTGGGTGAAGGAATACCAACGCACCGTGCCCATCCACAGTTACAACGAAATGTACCGCCAGTGGTGGCACAAATGCCTGAAAGGCTGTGCCGATGTAACCTGGCCGGGGAAGGTACCTTATTTTGCCTTAAGTTCCGGTACTTCCGAGTCGTCGAGCAAACATATCCCCGTCACCAAAGACATGCTGCGCAATATCCGCAAGGTGGGTATGAAGCAACTTTACTCCATGGTGAATTTTAATCTCCCGGCCAAAACATTTGAAAAGGGTATCCTGATGTTGGGTGGTACCACGGCCTTAAATCAGCGCGGGGATTACTACGAGGGCGATATGAGCGGCATCAGCGCCAAAAACATCCCCCGTTGGTTCCGAGCTTTTTACAAACCGGGTGAGAAGATTGCCAGCAAGCCCGACTGGGACCAACGGATCAGGCTTATCGTGCGCAAGGCACCGGAATGGGATGTTGGCACCATTTGCGGCATCCCGGCCTGGGTGCAAATTGTGATGCAAAATATCGTGGCCTATCATGGGGTGCAGCATATCCATGAAATCTGGCCCAACCTGGCCGTGTATATCCACGGAGGCGTATCCATTGAGCCCTACCGGGAGAGCTTCAAGCGTTTACTGGGTAAGCCCATCACCTTCATCGAAACCTATATGGCTTCCGAAGGTTCCTTTGGTTTTCAGGCCAGGCCAGGTGTGCGCGGCATCAAACTGGTGTTGAATGCCGGGATCTTCTTCGAATTCCTCCCGTTTACCCGCCATAACTTTACCGAAGATGGCGAACTGGTGAGTGCTTATCCGCGGACCTACCTGATCGATGAAGTGGAAGAAGGCGTGGATTATGCTGTGGTGCTGAGCACCTGCGCCGGCGCCTGGCGCTATCTGATTGGTGACGTGATCCGTTTTACCGATGTAGCCGAACACGAGATCATCATCGTGGGGCGCACCAAGCAATTCCTTAGCATTTGCGGGGAACATCTTTCTATTGACAACATGAACAAGGCCATAGATATTGTTTCCCGCAAGCTGGGTATTTGCATCCGGGAGTTTACGGTCACCGGCATGAAATACCAGAACCTGTTTGCCCATAAATGGTATATCGGAAGCGATAACCCCCATGTCAATGCAGAACAGGTAAAAGCCTTGCTCGATCAAACCTTGTGTGAGCTGAACGATGATTATGCCGTGGAAAGGGCCTCTGCACTGAAGGAAATTTTTGTGGAAATCCTGCCCAACGAGCTCTTCATTGGCTTCCTGCGCCATATCGGAAAAGAAGGAGGCATGAATAAATTTCCCCGGGTGTTGAAAAATGAAAAACTGGCCCAATGGGAAGAATACCTCCGCAGCCAGCGCATTCCATCGTGAAAGGCCAGATTTTCTTAATTTCCCAGCCTTAATGCTTGCGCAGAATATGTTGCTGGCTTTCATTACAGGACTGGCTATCGGTGCTTTTCTTTCCATTTCCATGGGACCCGTGGTATTTGCCCTCATCAAACAAAGCGTGAATAACGGTTTGAAATCGGGTGTGCTGTTTGCCCTTGGGGTCTCGTTCAGCGACACCACTTTTGTGTTGTTGGGCAATCTGGCCAGCCAGTATATTCTGATGCTGGAAAATTTTAAGCGGCAGATCGGCATTGGTGGCGGCATCCTGTTGCTGCTGATGGGTATCCATGCCATCTTTTTTCGCAGACCCAGTTTGGGCTCTGGTGATGAAGAAATGCCTCCCCTGGGTAAGCGGGACTATCTGAAGAGTTGGCTTGCCGGTTTGCTCATGAATACGCTGAACCCGGCTGTGGTGCTGTTCTGGATCCCCACCATAGCCGGATTAACCGTGAAGTTTCCCGATCCCGATCAGCGAGTGGTGTTGTATGTCACCTGCCTGGGTTTTGTGCTCACTACCGATCTCATCAAGGCTACACTGGCCGATAAAATCCGCCATAAACTCACCCTGCGAAAGGTCATTCTCCTCAATCGCATTTCCGGAACTATTATTTGCTGCTTTGGTTTGTTCTTAATTTACAAGGTCATCTTTGAGGTGGGCAATATGGCTGTTCATTGAGGCAGCTGACCGACATGGAAATCATCGTGCTTTACCCGTTTTTTGCGTGGCATAGTGGAGGCTCTTACCAACACTTCGGCCTGCAATTTCCGTGTTTCAAATTCTTTTATCGGCCGTTTGCTTTCAATAAGCTGCAACAGCAATTCTGTGGCGATGCGCCCCATCTCAAAAGCCGGCTGTTTGATCACCGTTAGCGGTGGATCTAACAGTTCGGTGAGTTCGGAATTGGAAAAACCGGCTAATGCCATCTGGTCGGGTATTTTGATGCGCAACAGGCGAAGGATGCGCAAGGTATTGGTGGTAAGCTTGTCTGAAGCGGCAAAAATGGCATCGGGTTTTGGCCGTTCGGCCAGCAAACTGCGCACGGCCGTTTCCACTTCATCATAATACATGCCCCCATGGTCGCAATAGCGGATAAACGACGGCCGCAACGGTAACCCATGATCCACAAGTGCCTTTTCATATCCGGCTAAGCGCTCTTTGGTGATCGACAGAAAAGCTGCATTAGCCAAAATGGCAATCCGCCGAAATCCGTTTTCAATAAGGTGGCTGACTGCTTTGTAGGAAGCCTGAAAACCATCCACGGTAACCTTATGCGTGGGAATATCTTCTGCTACCCGGTCAAAAAATACAATGGGCAATCCCTGGGCGTGTAGCTGGCGAATCATGCTGAGGTCGGTTGTCTCTGTGGATAATGACATCAACAGCCCATCTACGGAACGGGAGGCCAAATATTGCAGCCCACGCCATTCCTTTTGGCTAGATTCCCGGCTCTGGGAAATAATCACCTGATAGCCTTTCTCATAAGCAATGGATTCCACACCATTGATGACCTGAGAGAAAAAACTATTGGCTACTTCACAAACCACAACCCCGAGAGAAAGGCTTCGGCGTTCCCGGAGGCTGAGGGCAATGGGATTAGGATGATAGTTTAACCGAGCAGCATATTCCAGCACTAATTTTTTGGTAGCTGGATTAATTTCATAGCTGTCGCGCAGGGCGCGTGACACCGTGGAGGTCGAGAGGTTCAGCGCGCGGGCAATATCTTTTATGGTTGGAGCTGCATACTTCATCGAATGGGGGTTTGGTTCATCCTCAAGGGGAAATTCCCCGAGCGGAATTTACCTATTTTTTCGCAATCCTGCTCACGGGAGGCTGCACACCCATGGCATCATACAAGGTTTGCTGGATACGCCCCCGGATATTCATCTGGATAAGTTTCATGTTGTTTCCACCATCGGGGCACACCCGGTTACTCAAGAAAATAAAGGTGAGTTTGTATGCCGGATCCACCCAAATGCAGGTGCCCGTAAAGCCGGTGTGGCCAAAAGTCAAAGGCGATGCACTGGCACAGGGATAAGGTTCGGGATCTTTTGCCCGATCTTTTTCAGGTTTATCCCAGCCCAGGCCTCGCCGGCTGATATCACTCCGATAGCCTGTAAAGTATTGAATCGTCTTGGGTTTTAGAAAATGCTGGCTTCCCATTTGTCCTCCGTTTAACAACATTTGCATCAGCACGGCCAGATCATAGGCATCTGCAAATAACCCGGCATGGCCCGATACGCCGCCAAACATGGCTGCCCCGGGATCGTGCACATCCCCATGCAGCTGCTGCAGCCGGAACTGCCTTTCGTTTTCAGTGGGAGCAATATCCCGCAGGGAAGCAAAACTTCGGGGCCTGAATCCTATCCGTGTCAGCCCCAATGGCGCATAAAAGGTTTGCTCCACATAGGCATCGAGAGGCATCCCCGTGATCGCTTCCACCACCTTTTGCATGAGGATAAAATCGTTGTCACTATAGACATAATGATGCCTCGGCCCCAGTTTGCTTTGGCGAATTTGCCAATACATGCTGTCCACGTATGCCGGATTCATATAAAGATCTTCTGCCACCCGGATCGTATGCTGCGGATCACGTTGATGGCTGTAGAGCACAGTATCGGGATGGATCCCATCGTATAAAGTGGAGCGATAAAATGGAATCCAGGCCACCAGTCCGGCCTGGTGCAGCATCACATCCCGGATAGTGAGGGGAGCCTTATCACTGCCTTTGAGCCAGGGCAGATATTCTCCCAACCCTGCATCCAGCCTTAGTTTGCCTTCATCGTACAAACGCATGGCCGCCAGGGTGGTTGCACAAATCTTTGTACAGGAGGCCATATCGTAAATGGTATTTAGCTGCACCGGGAGCGTATCTCCGTAATCCAAGTATCCGTATGCTTTATGCAAAAAGATTTTCCCGTCCCGTGCGGCCAATACCACGCAACCAGGCGTAGCCTGAGCCGCAATAGCTTCTTGGGCAATGGTGTCGATGCGTTGCAATATCCCGGGATCAAGGCCTACCTGCTCCGGCTGTACATAGGGCAGCACGATCCTGTTGCGATTCCAGGCCGTTAGCCCGGTTCCTGACTTATAGCGGCCGCTGACGCTCACCGATAAATGCCCGGAAGGCTGAAGCCTGCCAAACAATAAGGCAGCCGCCGTGGCATAGGCCAGCGAGTCATCATCATAGGCTACTACCAAGGCTTCTCCATCGGGAAAATATTGTAACGCATAAGGATTGCCAAATAACACCGTCACCGTTCGGGCCTCCTGCTGCAGCTGCTGAATGAAGAGCATTTCGGCCTCCGTTAACCCAAACTGATTAGTGGGATAGCGTTCAAGACCGTGTACACCCACAATCAGGGCATCGTAGGCATATTTCAGCTTTTTAGCCAATGGTGCGATATTTTCCCAGGGTGAGCTGGCTGGAAAATAATAGGTATCTATGGTCCGATATTGGGCAAGGGCACGTGCGAAGCCGGATTGATCGGGATTTAGCCCCACACCCACATAAGCAATACGCTGCTGCCTGTCTACTGATAAGGGTAAAAACTGATGATCATTACCAAGCACCGTGAAGCTGCTATCGTCCATGAGTTTGGTAAGGGCAGCCACCGAACGGTTCAGATCTTCCAGCAGGTGTGTGGTATCTATCGGCTGCCAGTGTGCCAGCCCCAACTGGTATTTGGTTTCCAGGATGCGCCTGACCTTGGCATTCAACACGGCCATGCTCAGGTGATGGCTTCGGATACCGGCATAAATGGTATCGATGGCTTCCTCTACATTTTCCGGCAACACCAGCACGTCGTTTCCAGCCTCCAATGCGCGCAAGGCTGCTTCTCCATGCTGGAAATAATTGGTGACGCCCTTCATATCCAGCGCATCGGTAAATACCAGGCCTTTAAAAGCCAGCCGCTGTTTTAGCAGGTTTGTGATGATTTTACGGGATAAGGAAGCCGGTATATGAGGGGTCTTGTCGAGTGCCGGTACGTGCAGATGCCCCACCATGATGCCTTTTACCCCGGCTCGGATCAACTCTTTGAATGGATAAAGCTCCAGGGTGTCTAAAGCTTTTAAAGATTTATTGACCACGGGCAGATCCTGATGGGAGTCAACCTCTGTATCGCCGTGGCCGGGAAAATGTTTGGCCACGGCAATGATGCCCGCTTGCTGCATGCCCTGCATGTAAGCCCGAGCATAACGGGCCACGATGTATTTGTTTTCCCCGAAAGAACGATCGTTGATGACCGGATTGAGGGGATTGTTGTTGACATCGGCATCAGGGGCAAAGTTGATCTGAATACCCATGCGTTTGCATTGTTCTCCCACAAGCCTACCCATTTTCGCAATCAATGTCGCATCGGGCAAGGCCCCCAGCTGAATCTGTTTTGGGAAAGGAGCCACGCCCTGCAAACGCATCGCCAACCCCCATTCCCCATCTATGCCTACCCACAATGGAATGGCACTGATAGCCTGATACTGGTTGGTGAGCATTGCCTGCTGTACGGCATCACCCTGGAAAAACACCACCCCTCCCACACCCAGATCCTGAATAGCATGCCTCACTTGCTCGGCTTGTTCGGCCGTTGGCGGATTGTACACCCGGATCATCATCAGCTGCGCAATTTTGTGCCGCGTGTCCATCCGCTGCATCACACTATCGGCCCAGCGCCGGGCAGGAGATAGAGAAACAGTCTTTTTCATCTGTTGTGCCTGTAGCGGGGAAGAACCGCAAAGCAAAATTGTCCAGAGGAATAGCCACCGGAAACGTTTTAGTGGTAATGGGTAAAACATGTGAACAAACATAGGGAATCTGCAGGATTTTCCCCGTTTCTCCGGCGAGGTTCCGCATTATTTTCTGAACTTGCAAGATGATGAGCGACAGGATTCAGCTACTTCCCGAACATCTTGCCAATCAGATTGCAGCCGGTGAAGTGATTCAGCGGCCAGCATCGGTAGTGAAAGAACTGTTGGAAAATGCCGTAGATGCCGGTGCCAGCGATATTCAGTTGATAGTGGAAGAAGCCGGCAAACGCCTGATTCAGGTAGTGGATAATGGTTGTGGCATGAGCGAGACAGATGCCCGGATGAGTTTTGAACGGCATGCTACTTCTAAAATTCGGGATATTGACGACCTATATCGCATCCGCACGATGGGTTTTCGGGGTGAAGCCCTGGCTTCCATAGCAGCCGTGGCCGAAGTGGAGATGCAAACCCGCCTGAACGACCAGCCATTAGGTACCTTGATTGAAATTGCCAACGGCAGAGTGCTTCGCCAGGAGCCGTGTGCCTGCCAGCCCGGCACCCTGGTGAAGGTGAAAAACCTGTTTTTTTCTGTGCCCGCCCGCCGGCATTTCTTAAAAAGCCATGCCGTGGAATTACGCCATATCTGGGAAGAATTTAACCGGGTGGCCATGGCTTTCCCCGACATTGGCTTTAGCTTTATCCACGAAGGTGAATTGCAGATTAGGCTGGAAAAAAGCACTTTAAAACAACGCGTCATTCAACTGCTGGGCAAGACCTATGCAGATAAACTCATCACCGTCCAGGAAAAAACCCCATATCTCCATATCCAGGGCTTTGTGGGCAAACCCGATACCGCACGAAAAAACCGTGGAGAACAATATTTTTTCGTGAATCACCGGTTTATTCGCAGCAACTATCTGCATCATGCCGTGACCACGGCTTTTGCGCCCATGATTCCGGCCGACAGCCATCCCATGTATGTGTTGTTCCTAGATATTGATCCTGCTGAAATCGACGTGAACGTGCATCCCACCAAGCAGGAAATCAAATTTGGAGACGAAAAAATGATCTATGCCTTTGTGCAGGCCGCCGTCCGGCATGCGTTGGCAGTGGCCAGCATTACTCCTGTACTCGACTTTGAGGTGCCTGCCGACATTCAACAGGCTCCGGCACTGAATCGCCCCCTCACACCCGAGCAACAGTTCCAGATCAGCCGCTCTGCGCTCTATGAATCGTTTACCCAGCCTCACCAGGCTCATATGATTGCACCGAAGACTTCGGTTAGCCCGACATCCGCTGTTTCCACAGCTCAACCCCGCACCTGGCAATCGCTCTATGAACGCATACAGGCTTCCGCCGACACTTTACCCCAGCAAACGGAACTTAGCTTGCCCGTGGAAGCTGCAGAGGAGCAACTATTTCCTGTGCAACTCCATCTGAAATGGATTCTGCAACCCGTGAAATCAGGCTTCATCTTAGTGCATCAACACGCGGCTCAAGAGCGTATTTTATATGAACGATACCGCAGGGCTTTTCAGCATCAACCCATAGCCACACAAGCCTGCCTGTTTCCCCAAATCCTGGAGCTCTCTGCTGCCGATAGGGCATGGCTGGAGCATATTCAGGCCGACTTGCAGCTGCTGGGCTACCAGATTGAGCGAGCGCAGGATACAGAAGATTTCGTCATTACGGGCATACCTGCCGACTTAACTCCCGGCCATGAACAACAAACCCTTATGCAGCTTCTTGCCCAATGCCGGGAACAAACCAGCAATATGCAGCTGGAAATGCGCGAACACATCATGCGTTCTCTCGCCAGCCAGCATGCTGTACCCATAGGCCGACCACTCACCCGAAGGGAAATGCAACAACTGATTGACCAGCTCTTTGCCTGCAAGGAACCGGAATTAACTCCCTCCGGGAAAAGAACTTTTATCTGGATTCAAGACGCCACATTAGAAAAATGGTTGGCCAACCCTCTGGTAACTGAGCATGTCCACTGGCCAGCAACCCAATAGCTTTTCCCAACCCCAATAAAGCCCGCTATATTTGCCATTCAATTCCTGTATCACATGTTCAAACCGCCTTTCTTGCTTGCCTTTCTGATACCCTGGCTCACAGCCTGGGCCTGCCATCCGGGCTCCTCGCACCGCGCCTCTTCTGTTCACGATTCCCTGCAGGCTTTCCGCCAACCCCTGCCTTCTCCTCAGGCCCCAACAGCCGATAGCACCCGACCTATCGGAGATACGGCCGGAGATGCCCCCAACCAGTCTGATACGATGCAAAAACCAGCAACAGATAGCGGAAGAAACAACCCGGTGAGCCCAAGCAAAGAAAAAACGCATGGGTGGCCGGTGAAATTTCCGCCCACCCTGCCGGGTGCCATCTTCCCAACCCATCGGGTGGTGGCCTTTTATGGAAATCTGTATTCCAAAAACATGGGTATCCTGGGCGAGCTTCCCCCCAGCCAGATGATTCCCAAATTGTTGCAATATGCGAACATGTGGCAGCAAGCCGATACTACGAAAAAGGTGATTCCTGCCCTGCATTTGATTGTGGTCACGGCACAAGGCTACCCGGGGAAAGATGGCAAACACCGCTTGCGTATGCCCAACTGGATGATTGATAGTGTGCTGCACATGGCCGATCGCATCCACGGCCTGGTGTTCCTGGATGTACAGGTGGGCCTGAGCACCCTGCAGGACGAAGTACCCCGCCTGGAGCCTTATCTGAAGCTCCCCAACGTGCACCTGGCCATAGATCCTGAATTCTCGATGAAAACGGGTGCCGTGCCCGGTACCCGTATCGGCACCTTCGATGCCGCAGATGTGAACTATTGCGTGGACTTTCTCGCCCGCCTGGTACAACAATACCAGCTGCCTCCTAAAATCCTTATCGTCCACCGTTTCACCCAGCACATGCTCACCAACTACAAGCAAATCAAACTCCGCCCCGAAGTGCAGATTGTGATGGACATGGACGGATGGGGGCCCAAATGGCTAAAAATAAATTCCTACCGCAACTTCATCGCACGGGAACCCGTGGAATACACAGGCTTTAAGCTGTTTTTTAAAAATGATACCCGGAACGGACAACCAATTATGACGCCCCAAGAGGTGCTGTCATTATTCCCCCCACCGGTGTACATCCAATACCAATAGCCTGACTCATAAACCCTTCACCACTTGCTGCAGCTTTTTTCTGACAAGCTCAGCCACCTCGCTCAGCCGATGATTGTCAACCGCCATCATAGAGGCAACCGGATCTATGGCAGCTACTTCTACCTGGCCCGGACTGAGCTCCTGCACCACTACATTGCAGGGCAACATAGTGCCAATCTTATCTTCAGCCTGCAATGCCTGATAAGCAAAAGGAGGGTTGCATGCTCCCAAAATCCGGTACTTCCGGAAATCCACATCCAGCTTCTTTTTTAACGTAGCCTGCACATCAATTTCGGTTAATATCCCGAAACCTTCGGCCTGCAGGGCCTCTGTTACCCGTTGCAAGGCTTCTTCAAAGGAAACATTAGACAGCGTTTTCGCGAAATAATAAGACATCGCTCATGAATTTTGAACCCGATAAATATCCGTTGTATTTCACACCCAGAGGGTAACTCATGTTACTTTTCTGGCTTCAGACGCACCCATGGCAAAGATCTGCATGCCAGAAAGGCCCAAACTCAGAAAAAGGAATGCTTATCCAGAAGATTTCAATTACCCAATGGGCGTTAACAATCATAAACGCCTCAGCAAACGAAAAGGAGAACAATATCTGCTTGGCTGGTAAACCTCATTTTTCTGCCTACATCTGCATGCCCGACATGTTCATGCTATTTTCCATTTCTAAGATGTATTGGCTATTGAGCAGATAGTTCCCTTGCACCACAACTCGTTCGCCTGGCTTTATTCCGCTTACAAGGGCTTCCTGTGCTTGAATGGCCGCAATATGTACAGATCTTCGCTCGTAAACATGTGGATGCTGTTGTATCCAGACTACAGGCTCACCTGTTTGATACAAAATCGAAGAAGCCGGTATGCGCACATCATGGGATGTTTGCGTCTTCATCTCCCATTTCACATAAGCCATTTCTCCGTCCTGAATAGGAATTCCAGGCGATGTGATTTGGATTTGTGCCAGATTCACCAGAGATCCGGGCTGATAGATGGGGCTGGGGAACACAAGCCTGCCCGTAAAGATTCTTCCGGGATGAGCCGGAAGTTGTACAGCAATACGTGCCGTATTTTCAACCAGGCTTGGTAACAGTGTAGGATCCAGCTGCACTTCTACCCAGATGGTAGAAATTTGCGTAAGCTGCAGCACCGGCTCACCCGTTTCCACGTGATCCCCTTCTTGTTTATATCGTTTGGTGATATAACCTTTTGCTTGGCTGTACACGGTAACTGCGCCCGTTGGAGCGGAAAAGGGGAGGGCCTGAATATGCGAAGGATCCAGCCCCCATCGCAACAGCCTTTGCTTAAGGCTGAACAAGATGTTGGAGTTGTCTGATGAAGATGAATGCTGAGCGTGTTGCCATGCAGCGATATAAGCCTTTTCATCGGCTAATAATTCGGGACTATACATCTCATAAAGGGGCTGGCCCTGCTGTACATATTCACCGGGATTGCGCACATATAAATGGGTAATCCACCCGGAAAACCATGCACTCCAGGTTTTTACTCCCGCAGGATCGAATACGGTTGTGCCGGTAAGCCACCACGCTTTGGAAAGCTCACCGGAACGGGCAGGCTGGGTTTGGATGCCCATGAATTGTTCCTGCGAAGCGTTTAGAGTAATGTTTGCCATCTGCATGCCCGGCATAGGCTCTTGCCGAGAACTGTGCGATGCATGGGTTTCTTTTGCCTTTGCATCAGCCGGGGATTGGGTAATTTTCGAACCTCGTTGACATGCTGCCACTACCCCTATCAGCAAGCTTAAGGTTAAATAGCATAAGCGTTTCATGAGCTTTGAGCGTTTTACAATGAAGGGAAAGAAGAGGAATCTGCATCTGATGTTGTCCACGACACAAAGCTGTCACTATCCACCAGGTAAGCCGCTTGCTTAGCTATCCGCTCCGTTGGGGATAACCCGTTTATAACCTGCACCCAATCGGCCATCACCCTGCCCAGCTGCACCGCACGCGCATGAAACACGTCCGGAAATCGGGCGTCCTGTACCCACACCACATCATGTTGGCCCAGATGATCAACGGCCGAACGGGGGATAAATAAACCTTTTGCCGGGCCATGATGGGGAAAAATATAGGCCCGAATGAGGCTATTCCATTTCCATCCTGCCGGCAAATCGTGCAGATATATCCTGACTTCGGCAAATTGCTGCATGTTGTCGTCGCGCATCGGAGAAATGAAGTCAATATGGGTTTGGATACGATGAAGAGGTTGAGCTTCCTGGTAAATAGTTACCGCATAGCCGGGTTGAATCTGAGCCAGCACCTCATTGCTTACCCGCAAAATGGCCCAGGCATGGTGATGGTCTTGCACTGCTAAAATGGGAATACCGGCCTGTACATAAGCTCCTGCCAGAAAGGGAAGATGGAATTCCTGTGAAGTGGGCGAGTCCTGCGTGAACATATCTCCGTCAGGAGCTGTAAGCATGCCCGAAGCCGGACTCTTTATGGTAAAAGCCATGACGGGTTGCAGGCTTGTTTTTACTTTTTGCAATTCTCCCGGCAACATCCCCTGGTTGATGAGGTTTTGTGCAAGCGAAGACATCAACACCGTATCGTGCAGGCGAATGGCCTGAATCCAATTCCTTTGCAAGGCAAGCAATTCAGGACTGTACACACGCATCAGCGCTTGTCCGGCTTGCACAGATGTGTACAAGGCATTGACATACAAAGTCTCGATTCGGCCCGTGACACGGGAAGTGATGGTGCGACTGTATCGCGGATCAAAGCTTAAATATCCAAAAGCCTGCAGCGTGTCTGCCACCGGAGATTGACGGGGAACCACCGTTGCCAGATCTCCTACCACGGTTTGTGTAACCGGTTGTTCAAGGAAATGCAGCATGCTATCCCTTTCCACCTGAGCCGAATCTTCCGAGGGTGCTTCATGCTCAGCGGCCTGAGGCTGAAGCGTCATGCCACAAATAGGACATTGGCCCGGATGATCCCTGCGAATCTGGAGATGCATAGGGCAAACATAGACGCTCTTAGGCGATGCATTCTGCCTTGCAGCAGGCGTTTGCGGAAGGGAGTTACAGCCTGCTATTCCCCAAAGTATCCAAAACAGGAAAAAATATGTGCGCATGGTTATTGGTTTTTTATTGTTCAAAAGCAGCCAGTAATGCGATATGTGTATGGAGATATTCTCGTTGCAGATTCAAGTAATCGTTTTGTTTCGCTGCCCATTCTTCCCAGGCTTGGAGCGTTTCAAACACCTGTCCGGTGGTTTCGCTTAGGTTCTGCAAATAGGTCATATAGGTTTGCCGATAAGCAGGCAGAATCTCCTGCCGGTAGTTTTGCATTTGTTGTTGCAAGGATTGCAAATGAGCATGAAGACTGGCAATCTCTGCCTGTGCTTCAAACAATTGGGCTTGCTGTTGTTGGGAAATAACCTGTATTTCTGCCTGTATGCTCAAAGCCTGCTGGCGTTGGCTTGTAGCAGCCCAGGGCCAAGCAGGCAAAGCAATCATGGCCATCAGATTATACATATACATGCCACCAGCCATGCGCATATTATCCCAGCTAAACGTTAACCTAGGTTTTAATTCTGCCAGCACCATTTGTCGTTGCCAGTCCAGGCTCACCTGTTGATGGGTGAGCAGCCGCAGGTCGGCCCGTTGTTTGAGCAAATGCGTGGTATCCTTTCCTGCCACGGCCGTTTCTGCGAGAGGCCATTGGGTGGTATCGATGCGCAAATCCTCTCCTATAGGTTTATTCATTAAACCATTCAGCACAGCCTTGTTTTCAACTATTAGGCTTTGCAGGGAAATTCCCTGATTGTGCAGATCAGCCAGCTTTTCACGTATGCGATAGATATCGGCCGGTTGTGCCTTGTTGTATGCCAGCTGTTTTTCCAAGATATCCATCAGCAAATGAAGTTGTGCTTCCTGCTCATGGACGATGCTAAGCTGATGTTCATAGATCCATATATCCACATAAGCTGTGCGGGCGCGCATACGCAGCTGATTGCGCAATGAGGCTTGTTCATCAGCATATACGGGTATAAGGGATTGATAATAATGTGCTTCGGCCCGTTGCCGGCCAAAGACAGGCAGCATTTGCTGCGCGCGGATCATAGGCATCTTGCGTGCCATGTCACTTTCCTGTTTGCCTGAACCCGGGTAAGGGAATTCCGTCAGGCCTAAGCCCAGTTCCGGAGCAGGCCATGCTTTGGCCGCATTTGCCATATTCCGGGATGCTTGTTGTTTATATGTATATTGCCGCAAGCTTGCATTTCGCTGATCGATGCTATCGAGTATCTGTTGCAGATCCAGTGTCTGCGCATAACCAACAGGTGCATAGATAGCAAGGATTGTCAACCAAGCCGCACCGATAGCCATCCAGCGGGCAAGCCGATATATAAAGGACAAGATGTTCATAGCTGTCTGTTTTTGATTGACATGCAACAAAATTGTGCTGCTCACGCTTCGGGCAGCCGAATCCTGCCATGATGTTTGAGCTCGTGCACTTTAAACATGTGATATACTACTGGCATAACCAACAGCACACAAATAGCCGAAGTGATCACACCACCAATCATCGGCAAGGCAATGGGGCGCATCAGTTCCACACCCGTTCCTGTTGACCACAATACCGGCACAAGTCCTAACAACGCAATCCATACCGTCATGAGCTTGGGTCTTAGCCTGCGTACCGCTCCTTCGATCACGAAATGTTCAACTGCGGTCTCGTCAATATCTTGTCCTCTTTCCCTGATCATGCGGTGCATGGCCTCGTCCAGATAGATGATCATGACTACTCCCGTTTCAATGACTAATCCAAACAGGGCAATGAATCCTACTGCCACGGCAACAGACAGATGAGCTCCCCAGGCATACACCATAAAAATGCCGCCCATCAGACCAAAAGGCACTGTGAGCAATACATTTAAGGTGTGCTGCCAATTGTTGAACGTGAAATACAACAGTATCCCGATGAGCAGCAATACCAGCGGAATGATCAGCTGCAAGGTGCGTTTGGCATGCATTTGATTCTCCCATTCGCCGCTCCATTCCAGAAAATAGCCTGAGGGAAGCTGTACAGATTGCCTGACTTTCCGGATGGCTTCTTCTACCACGCTGCCAACATCCCTGCCCCGCACATTGAACAGTACTGTTCCCCGCAAAAGGGCATTCTCACTGTTGATCATAGCCGGTCCCTCGCTCAATTCAATGCGGGCAAGCGCCTGGAGCGGCACCGGGCCATGTGGGGTTTGCACGGGCAATTGTTTGATTTTATCCAGATTATCCCGCCAATCCTGCGCCAGGCGAACATTGATGGAAAAACGTTCCCGCCCCATCACCATCTGGCTTACCGAGGCGCCGCCAAGCGCATATTCAATAACCTGATTAATGGTTTCTTCTGAAATCCCGTAACGCCCCAGGGCCTCTTTTCGGATGGTGATGTCTAAAAACTTTCCACCGGAAAGCGGCTCGGAATATAGATCCACCACACCAGGGATGTGCTGCAATACATCGGCAATATGTTGTTCAATCCGGTACAGGGTATCGAGTTGGGTACCAAATAGTTTCACCCCCACATCGGTTCGGATGCCCTTATTCAGCATGTTGATGCGGTTGATGATGGGTTGTGTCCAGCCATTGGTTACACCCGGTATCTGCAGTTTGCGATTCAATTCCCGAATTAAACTATCGCGTGTGACGCCCTTGCGCCATTGGCTTTTGGGTTTTAATTGGATGATGGTTTCAATCATATTCATGGGTGCCGGATCTGTAGCAGACGCGATGCGGCCGGCTTTTCCCAACACATGGCTCACCTCAGGCACCGAAGCAATAATCTTATCCTGAATTTGAAGCAAGCGTTTCATTTCAGCATAAGACGCATCGGGCAAAGCCACAGGCATAAACAACAAGGTACCTTCATTAAGGGGAGGCATGAATTCCCGGCCTAGCCTGCTCCACAATACCAGCGAAAACAGCAGCGCCAGCAGGTTAAGCCCAAGGGTGGTTTTATGATGTCGCAAACACCATCGCAACACGGGTTCATAGATCTTCACGAAAAAACGGCTCACCGGATTTTGCATTTCGGGGCGCATGCGTCCTTTCATGAAGAAGGTCATCAACACCGGTACCCAGGTAATGGTGAGCAACATAGAACTGATCATGACCCATGTTTTGGTCCATGCCAGTGGATGAAAAAGCCTGCCTTCCTGGCCTGTGAGCAGGAATACCGGCAAAAAGGATATGCCGATGATGAGAATGGAATTAAAAACAGGCATTCCCACCTGTCGGGCTGCTGCTTCTATCACAGCCAGACGCCTTTCTCTATCTGTAGATGCATTTTTTGTTGCCATGATCAATCAGTTTTCCGATAAATGACGATGGGCATTTTCAATCATCACAATGGCATTATCTGCAATCACGCCAATAGCAATGGCAATCCCACTGAGCGACATGATGTTGGAATTAAATCCCATCGCATGAATGAAAATGAAGCTGATGGCTACGGCCATAGGAATAGTGAAAATGGCCACCAAAGCGCTTCTGATATGAAATAAAAACACCGTGATGACAAGGGAAACCAACACCAGCTCTTCTAACAGGGTGTGTTTGATGCTGTCAATTGCCGATTCAATCAGCGTGCTCCGGTCATAGGCAATATGAAATTGCACACCGGGTGGAAGGCCTTCCTGCACTTGTTTCATTTTTGCTTTTACGGCACGAATCACCTGATCGGCATTGGCACCGTTGCGCATAATCACTACACCTCCTACGGCTTCTCCTTGGCCATTTTCATCCACCACACCCAGGCGATGATCGCCACCCATCTGCACCCAGGCAATATCTTTCAACAGGATGGGCGTGTTGCCTGCTGTGGCCACAGGAATATCTTCCAGATCCCGGATGCCTCTTAAATACCCCAATCCCCGAATCACATAATTGGCTCCGTTCAGGTCTATTACGCTTCCTCCCACGTCGCGATTGTTGTTGCGAATGGCGTCCAACACCTGTTCCAGCGTGAGATGATAATAGGTGAGTTTATGCGGATCGAGGCGCACCTGATATTGGGGCTGAAACCCTCCAAATGAAGCCACTTCACTTACACCGGGTACATCCTGCAAGGCAAACTTCACATACCAATCCTGCATGGTGCGTAGCGTGCCAAGATCATATCCCCGGCCTTTTAGGGTATACCAAAATACTTGCCCAACTCCCGTAGCATCGGGGCCCAGGGTGGGCACCACATCTGGCGGAAGCTGCCGTTGTGCATAACTTAATCTCTCCAACACCCGGCTCCGCGCCCAATACAGGTCAGTACCATTTTCAAATACCACATAAATAAAACTCATGCCGAACATGGACGTAGCCCGAATGTCTTTAACCCCGGGAATACCTTGCAGGCTGCTAACCAGAGGAAAGCTTACCTGGTCTTCCATCACCTGAGGACCCCGACCAGGCCATTCTGTAAATACAATCACCTGCACATCCGATAAATCGGGTATAGCATCAACCGGCGTTTGGAATAAGCAGTATATCCCGTATGCCGTGAGTCCAAGCGCTGTCATGACCACCGCAAACCGATGGCGGATGGACCATGAAATAATATGATTAATCATACGTCTGCTGATAAGATATCTGATGAAAAACAAGAATCCTTTTCTGAACCCATGGGGATCAGCGAAAAAGGAACGATATCAAATCAGCCAAATCTGATGTAAGACAAAGAGTGGGGGGGAATTAGACAGGGAAACTTCTTGCGTGGGGATGAGCTTCCGCGAAAAGAAGCTGGCTGTAGAAAAATGCAGCAAAGGGAGTTGGGGTAAAAAAACATCTATGGGCCAGTATACAAAAATACTCCCCTGATGAGCATCCTGCAGTTTAATGTATTTCGTGAAGTCCTGGCAACAGGCTTCCTGGATTTGCGGAATGGTATATGAAGAACGGGGCAGGCCTATGGTGAGTTTCACCACATCGAGCCGGCCGCAGCAAAAATGTGCAGATATGGCCATACCACTGATCGCGATAAGGTAAATGCTCAACAGTGATATGGCCAGCCTGCGTCTCATGGTCGTGCAATTATTGGCAGCAAGATTTTTTGTGCGAAAACCATTTTTGAAAAAAAGAAGGTTTTTTGGCCGCAACCTGCGTATCCTGATTTTGATCAACCAGTTCGGAAAGGCTATAGCGGCCCTTCTGGCTCACGGCTTCCTGCAGCCGGGAAAGCGGGAGTTCTTCTTCCATGCTCACCACGGCCTGCGCAGGCGACAAGCTCACCTGCACGTCAATCACACCAGGTATATTTTGCAACGCTTGCTTCACATTCTCTACACAACCTGCACAATGCATACCTTGTATTTGGAATATTTTCACTTGCATGCTCAACAGATTTTACCACAAAGTTATCTACAAAACATGCGATTCACTTTTACATCATTTGGAGCTGCCATTACAAATATTTACGCTTCATCCCCATCGGTAAACTTATACCCTACGCCCCGTACGGAATGAAAATATTTGGGATGGCGACTGTCTTC
>JADGHY010000201.1 GCA_019683625.1 Thermoflavifilum sp.
CAAGTGTACAGGTAGAATTAGATGATAACCTCCAACCTTATCTGATTACGGAAAACAGGGGTGATGCACTGGTGATCCGGGAGAAAGGAAATATTAGCATTCACCCGACAGATGATATCCGGGTGTATGTTACTGCTCCGGATCTAAGGAGTGTGCGTATTAGTGGTGCTTGTGTGCTGAGTTGTGAAAACAATTTGCAAGTACCTTCATTTAAACTGGAGGCAAGTGGTGCTTCTAAATTGAATTTGATACTCACAACCGATGATTTTCGCGCTGTATGTTCAGGTGCAACAGAGGCTATCTTTCAGGGGCAGGCCACCACTGCAGAAATTCAGCTATCAGGTGCAGGTAAACTCAAAGCCGAGAACTTCCATGTGGGCCAGCTTAAGCTGGATGTGTCTGGTGCTGCAAAAGCTGAAGTGTATGCCGAAAAATCTCTTCAGGTAGATGTTTCCGGTGCCGGAAAAGTTACCTATAATGGGCATCCGCAGGTGAGTGAATCTGTTTCCGGTGCAGGAAAAATTGTAAGTGCTCAGCCCTGAAAGAATCTGCACATATTTTTGATCCGCATAAAATCTACATGGCCAGATGATTACATCTGGCCATAATTTTAACTAATTTCTAACAACAAGAACATTTTACACGTTATATGTTTGTAACGCGTTCTTCATAAACTCTCTGCTCGTTTGTAATGTGTTTTGATAAACTTCGATACAAATGAACATGAGATGAAAAAATATACGTACCGGCGGCTCCCTATCCACTATCCGATTACACACATTTTTACTTCGTTGCTATCCCGAACAGGCATTCTTTATTCGCCATCCCGTCCTATCTGTGGCATTGTTCCAGCTTTGTACCCACAATATTTGCCTGGATATTTTCAGTTGAATCAGCTCACGAATGATAACATTGGGAATATTTGTCAACGCTTAAATTGATTTCGCATGCTGGCTTATGTATTTTACCCTGTTGGTTTATTATGCATGATGATTTCTGGATTACGGGCCGACACAACTTCCCGTGCAACAGATACCCTTCATGCTACGCCATCTATCCGGTTATACACGCCTTATACCAAAATCAGTGTACATCCGGGGCAAAGCATCACCTATGCCGTTGATGTGATGAACAACAGCCATGTTACGCAAAATGTGGATTTGTGGGTTAGCGGTCTATCCCCTGCATGGGATTATAGTTTAAAGTCAGGAAGCTGGGATATCCGGCAAATTGCTGTGCTGCCGGGGCAAAAAGAGTCGGTTACGTTGCAGGTAACTGTGCCGCTTCGCATCAACAAAGGTGCTTATCGTTTTTATTTGCATGCCGGTCAAAAAACAGTTCTTCCCTTAACGGTGATTGTCACCCAAAGAGGAATATACAAAACAGCATTTACCACAGATCAACCCAATCTGGAGGGCGCGGCTAATTCCACGTTCACCTTTAATACCACATTACAAAATGCAACTGCCGACACGCAGCTTTATGCCCTTAATGCTGAGGTACCCCCGGGATGGGATATTGCTTTCAAGGCAAATGGATATAAGCAGGTAGCTTCTATTTTAGTAAATCCCAATTCCACACAAAACCTTACGATTGAAGTGCATCCTCCGGATCAGGTGCCTGCAGGAAAATATCAGATTCCCGTGATGGCTTCATCGGGTAACACCGGAGCTGAGCTAAATCTGGAGGTAGTGATCACGGGGAACTATGGCATGACCCTTAGCACACCATCAGGTTTGTTGAGCACCGATGTTACGGCAGGCAGCGAAAGAACATTGAAACTGACGGTTACTAATACCGGATCGGCTGATCTGAAAAAAATTAATTTCAGTTCTTCTACACCCACAAATTGGGATGTAACCTTTGATCCCAAAACCATCGATGAATTGCCTGCGGGCAAAACAGCCGAAGTGAGTGCCGTCATCAAGGCCGATAAACATGCTATTGCTGGAGATTATCTCGTAACCATCCGCGCAAACACCAATGAAACTTCAGCCAAAGCTGATTTTCGGGTGACGGTGAAAACCCCTATGCTATGGGGATGGATAGGAATTCTCATTATTTTAATTGCATTGGCAAGCATTTATTATTTATTCCGTAAATATGGGAGAAGGTGAATGAACCTATCATCATATTAAATGACCTCACAAAGCAATATGATCAGCTCGTTGCCGTTGATCATTTGCATTTAACCATATATCGCGGAGAAATATTTGGATTATTAGGTCCTAACGGTGCAGGCAAGTCCACCACCATCCTGATGTTGCTTGGCCTCAGTGAACCTACTGCGGGTGAGGTGAGGGTATGTGGCATCAATCCTGTAACCCATCCGGTTGAAGTAAAAAGGAAAGTGGGTTATTTACCAGACAATGTTCGGTTTTATGATGATTTAACCGGATTAGAAAATTTAATTTACACCGGTCAGCTCAACCGGATGACCAAAAAACAAGCCCGGGAAAAAGCACTGCATCTGCTTTCCAGAGTGGGACTTTCAGAAGCTGCTCATCAGAAAGCAGGGACATATTCCCGGGGTATGTTGCAAAGGTTAGGACTTGCCGATGTGCTGATGAAAGATCCGGAAGTCATCATCATGGATGAGCCCACATTGGGCATTGATCCCACAGGGGCAAAAGAATTTCTGGCTTTAATCGTAAAATTGAGTAAAGAAGAATCGATTACTGTATTGCTTTCTTCTCATTATCTGCTTCAGGTGCAGGAAATATGTGACCGCATTGGTTTATTTGTGAAAGGGAAATTAATTGCGGTAGGGGATATTGCATCATTATCCCGGAAATTATTTGCCAACGAACCTTTTATCATTGAGGCAACCGTTGATCAATTATCCCCAATTTCCCGGCTTCAGGATCTGAAACAAGTACTTGTAGGAATAGAAGGTGTGAAGCAGATTGATGTACAAAATGCGCACATTCGGATTTTTGCTGCAAAAGATATTACGGCACAAGTGGCCAGGGCTATTGTACACACTGGATTAGATTTGCTATCCCTATCAAAACGGGAACATGGATTAGAGGATATTTACCGCAGGTATTTTGAAGGGGATGGCATGGAAGCATGAATATGCTGATAAGCTGGTATTTTATTGAAGTTTGATGCACAAAGCAATGATTATCCATAAAAACTTTTGCTCATGAAGGCTATGGGTGAAAGAATGGTAAGATGGTGGCAGATGCTGGTAGCATTTCGGGAAAAGCAATTGCTGAAACGGGATGAACAGATTATTCATCCTTTTTGGGTGATGGTATACAAAGAGATTGCAGATCATGTGCGCAGCTGGCGTTTTCTGATTATGGGCGCATTGATTGTACTTACGTGCATGGGTTCGCTTTATACGGCTGTGCAAGCCATGACCGGCCAGCCTGATCATGCGCCTTCATCTACCGCACCGGGATTCTTTTTTTTGCAGTTGTTCACTTCTTCAAATGGTACACTTCCCCCTTTTCATGCGTTTGTAGCCTTTTTAGGACCCTTGCTGGGCATTAGTTTAGGATTCGATGCCATCAATTCAGAACAGCATGGCCGCACCCTGGCCCGGATTATGTCGCAGCCCATTCATCGGGACGATATCATCAATGCCAAATTTGTGGCTGCGTTGGTGGTAATAAGTGTGATGTTTTTTGCCCTTACTTTTTTGGTGATGGGCACCGGATTGTTGGTCATTGGCATTCCGCCCACCCCGGGAGAATTTCTCCGGATTATGTGCTATTGGTTGGTTACGGTGGTTTATGTGGCATTCTGGTTAAATCTGTCCATTCTTTTTTCGGTTTTATTCCGGCAGGCCGCCACATCAGCGTTGATGAGTATTGCCGTGTGGTTGTTTTTCACGGTGTTTTTCCAGATTATCCTGAATTTGATTTCCAGCGCCATGGTACCTTCTCCCGATATGGCACCTGCCGAACAGGTGATTCGCGCCCAGCATCTGGTCATGAATCTTTCCAGGCTTTCGCCGGGGCAATTATTTTCCGATATCACCACGGTATTGCTTCGCCCCACCATCCGCACTTTTGGCCCGCTTACCCTTTCCCAGATCGTGGGGGCTATCCCTAATCCTTTGCCCCTGGGTCAAAGTTTGTTAATCGTGTGGCCACAAATCACGGGATTGATGGCTGTAACCACGGTTTGTTTTGCCCTTTCTTATGTTTCCTTCATGCGCCGGGAAATCCGCTAAATAAATTTTTTTGAGGGGCTATTGCAAAGTTTCTCTTT
>JADGHY010000202.1 GCA_019683625.1 Thermoflavifilum sp.
GAATAATATTGCCCGGGATTTGCTGAACGCTATCCTATCCTATTATGCGGTAAATGATTATTTCTCTTTCTTCCAATTTTTTGTCATCGACAGCAACCGATATGCAAAAGACAGAGGCTATGCTTTTGAACAACAGCTGAATTTGAACACCGAGGGCGTGCTCCGCAAATCTTTAATGGACTACCAAAAACCCGAGGCCGAAGGCCTCATTCCTTTGCTGCTCATCACCGCTACCATCACCGCAGACGGCCGATGCCTGCTGATTTCACCCCAGCACATGAGTTATCTTTGCTATCCTCAGATGCCTGCCGGCATTGACTCCACCCACCGGATGATTGATGCTATTGATTTTATGACCTATTTTTCAGCACAGCATCCCCAAAAACTATTGTTCACAGATGCCCTGCGCATGAGTGCTACTTTTCCTTACATCCTTCCCAATGTGTATTTGCCCACACGCCCCATCATCGATGTGATGGATGCCGGATTGCGAGATACTTACGGACAGGAAATGAGCCTGCGTTTTCTCCACGTATTCCGGAACTGGATCAATACCCACTCCAGCCGGGTAATTTTCCTCCAGATCCGCGACAACCCACGAGATACCCTTTCTCCCATGGCCCAGCAGAAAGATTTGAGAGACATGTTATTAGAACCTTTATTCACGGTTCAGAAAAATTGGGATCATTTTCAGGATTATTATCAAAACGATATGATTAGCTATGCCAGGCATTTTCTTACCGTGCCTTTTCAGCATATCGTATTTCAATACATTCCGCAACCCCACCAGCAATCGGCTCCACTGAACTGGCATTTGACTACCCGGGAAAAGAATGATATCCACCAGGCCATCTATGATGCCGCCAATCAGGCTGCGCTCAGGCAACTCATCCATGCCCTGCAAAGCCCTGCTGATTAACTTTTCGGCTGATTATAGCATAAAAATGCCTCAGTGATGGGCATATATTTCCTCCAGCTCGGTTTCCAAGAAGCCGGCTAATGAGCGTACGTATTCCGGAGAAAAATCGAAGGCAATGCCTGCTTCCCGGTATAATTCGGGCAGGGTGCGGGTGTTGCCCAGCTGAAGGGCTTGCATGTATCGCTGTAAAGTTTGTTGCGGATCGCGGGTAAATGCCCGCCGCAGCGCCACTGCACCCAGTTGTGCAATGCCATATTCAATGTAATAAAAAGGAACTTCGAACAGATGGAGCTGCTTTTGCCAACTGATGGCCCGGTAGTGTTCCCAACCCGACCAATCCACCTTCCCGGTAGAAAACCGGTCAAGCACCTGCAGCCAGGCCTGCCTTCGGGCCTCCCGGCTGTGGCCGGGATGGGTGTACAACCAGTGCTGAAAAGCATCTATGGTAGCTATCCAGGGCAACAAAGTAATGATCCGTTCCAGCTGTTGGCGACGCGCCAGCCTGAGCTCTTCGGGATGGTGAACATATACCTCCCAGGCATGCATGGAAAACAATTCCATGCTCATGCTGGCCAGCTCAGCTATTTCCATGGGGTATTCCTTGAATGCCTGCAGAGGAAGCGAATGGGCCAAAACCGCATGTACGGCATGCCCCGTTTCGTGGATCAGCGTCACCACATCCTGCCACTGGCCGGAAGCATTCATGAAAATAAAAGGAAGGCCTTTCTCGGCCAGCGCACAATTAAATCCTCCCGGCGCCTTGTGCTTGCGGCTTTCTAAATCCAGATGCCCCTGCCGATGCATTTCCGCTAATACCCAGGCAAATCTCGGATCCACCCGCTCCAGACAAGCCAATGTCTTTTGCACCAGTTCTTCTGCCTGTGTAAACGGACGGAGAGGCTCCACTCCGGGTGGCATGGCATCCGTATCCCAGGGCTGCAATGCCGATAATCCTAATTCGGTTTGCTTTTTTTCCTGCACCCGGGCCACCAGGGGGAGAATATACCGGGAGATGGCCTCGTGAAAAGCCTCGCAATCGGCTGGTGTGTAGTCAAAACGATTGAGTTCCCGAAAACGATAGGCCCGATAATCGGGATATCCTGCCTGTTGGGCCATCTGATGCCTTTTTTCCAGAAGCTGGTCAAAGAGCTCATCTAACTCCTGTTGGATGCTAAGCCTGGCGTTGGCTATCCGGATAAAGGCTTCTTCTCTCAGGTTTCGGTCGCTCTGCTCCAGAAAACGAGCTGCCTGCGGGAGGGTGAGCTCCTGACCTTGCACCACGACGGTCAAGGATCCGGTAATTTGGCCATACTTGCGTTGCAACAGGGCTAGCTCGTTCTGCAAGGGAATATTTTCTTCGCGAAATAGCGCCACTGCATTCCGGGTTTGTCGCAAGAAAGGGAAATAGGTTGCCCCAAGCTGGTCGGTAAACGGACAGGAGATGATTTTTTGCCGGAAGCGTTGGGCATATTGTTGCAGAACAGGTGCTATTTCCCGATAAAACTGCTGGTATGCCGCAGCATAGGCCTGGTGTGAAGTATCCTGGCTCACACGAATTTGCCGCCAACTGATATCTTCATCCACTGCGGCCTCCAGTTCACTAAGATCGGCCAGCCACCGGTGCAAGGCTTCCAAATCGGGAATGGGACGTGTTTCCAATTCCTGCAAATAAGGTTGAAGGCTGCTCAGGCCCTGCAATTGAAAGTCGGCCGGCAGATAATGCCGGACAAGTGGCTGAATCACAAAGCCTTCCATCGGTTAAGATTCTTTTTTCTTGCGCGAACGGGCTGATTTTCGCTGGGGAGTGGGTTCTGAATTAGCTTCTGGGATATTTTCTTCGGCAGAAGCAGCTTCCGGTGAGGGTTCCGGATTTGATGTGTCTGCTACAACAGGTTCTTTATCCTGAAATTCCAGCAAATCGTTGGCTTTTAACAGCTTGTACCAACGCACCATTTTCTTCAAATCACTCAAATATACCCGGCTGTCATCCAGCTGGGGAAATACCTGGTCAAAATAGCTGCGCAACGATTTTTCATCTGCTTTCGCCCCGTCAGGAACCGGATGTTGGCCTTCCCGAGCCTGCATGGCCTTAAACACTTCCTGCAGGGGTACGTTTTCTGCCGTGGTAAAAACCTCAATGGTTTCAATGGGGGTAAACCGATGTTGCCGAGCCGATACAAATCGCGTGCTTCGATCTTCCAAAGACCGCACGATTCCTCCTTCAGCTTTGCTGGAGAGCATCTCGTATAACCCGGGTAGGCCGCTGATGGAAACAATATCTTTATACGCCATGCCTGATAACATTTATTTGGGAAAACACCTTGTTCCTAATAGCTGCAAAAGTAGCACTTACCCGGATTATAACATTCGGCTTGACGATAACAGATCAGCTGGCTAAACTGAACAACGATGCATGCCACTCACTCCACGTGCATGGTGCAGGAAAGACAACTGCTTTTTTTGCACATCTTAAAACCTAATCCGCTCACCGGTGTGCAACCGGAATCGCCCTGATCGCAATGACAGGAGAAAGAAGAAACCCGTACCAATTGGTTTATTGATACCTGCTGGCGTAATTCACCCGTCTTGGGTATCAGATAACCGACCAAACAGCCAAATAGATTCACCGCCACTTCTTGATACTCATCAGGATTGGAAAAATCAGGATGAGCTACTCCATAGTTTTGGATGTTAAATATTTCCATTCCCTTGCGGACTTCCGGAATATCAAATAAATTGTCTGGTGGGGAAAATAATTGATTTACCTGATCTTTATGTATTAGAAAATGAACGCCTTGTTTGAGATCTACGAAACCATAACCTTGTAAACCACTTAAAGTATTAGAATGACCTGTACAACTGATCGTGCTGGGTTCACATTGGCTACAGCCAAAATGTTTATTGATATAAAACACATCACATCCTTGCTTACAAGCACCCGTGCAGGTATAATCGGCTTCTGTAAGCATTTTAAGTTGTCCATTTACTGTATCCTTTCCAACTAAATAAACTCCTGCTGGAAAATGAAAGATTACCGTGGATCCTTGATTACGTATCTCTGTAGTAGTTTGATTAGGCAAACGCATATCTCCTAAATAGGCCTCATTCAGGATCTGAGGAATGGAATTGGACATCATGCTGGGGTAATGCATTACATTCATTGACTTATGACAACCCAGAAAACCTAAAGTGAGCAAGAAAAAAATCCACAGTAGGCTAATTGTCCATGTTTGTAAAGTTTTAATAATTGATGATTTTTTTAGGTAAAAAC
>JADGHY010000203.1 GCA_019683625.1 Thermoflavifilum sp.
CGTTTTCCGCAAAATACCCTTGTCAGGCTTTACTTGTTGCTGGGATTCACGGGCCTGCTTTGGGAGTTGAATGACCTGCTTACGCATATCAGTGGCAATTTGGCCACAGCCAGTCTTGTCGACCGCTTTACTGCCATAGGATGGAATTTCATTGGTCCGGTATGTTTGCATTTTGTATGGCATTACACACGTTTTACGCATCGCCATCGCATACATTATTGGCTTGCCCTCATTTATCTGCCTTCTTTTTTTCTGCTGAGCCTATATCAGACAGATGTTTACCCGCATGTATTCACCTATCTGCCTTCATGGGGATGGGTAAAGGATATCAGCAGGCCCTGGGTTTCGGTTTTGCAACTTAGCTGGATATCCTTACTGGTATGGGTTGCCTCGTGGCAAATGATCCGATATACTTTAAGGGTGAAGCATCATCCCGTGCAATTTAAGCAGGCATTGCTGATCACGATTGCCGTGAGTATGCCAGCTTTTGCCGGTGTAGTCGTCCAATTTTTGCTTCCCTTGTTGTTACATACTGCTAGTTATCCCGTCACTTCCAGTTTTATGACGGTATCGGTAGCTTGCACTTTTGTGGCTTTGAGAAAATATCAGTTATTTCAACCAAAAGATTTGATAGAAGAGGATTTAGTGATGTCGGAAGTGCCGGTATTGGTATGCTGCATCATGCCCAATGGTTATGCAGCTTATTTGAATCCTTATGGTGAATACATTCTGGGAGTGAGCAGTTCCCTGTCAACCTCTCAGCAATTTCATCAACTGTTTAAAACAGTGGATATCCGGCATTTGCAACAGCTTCAGCAGGCACATAAACAAGCGCTATCTGGCAAAGAATCTCATTTACCTGATATTTCCCTGCAAACGCCATCGGGTGTTAGGCAAATACATTTGGTTGTACGGCCATTGGTCAACAACGGACGTATTATTGCCACACTTTGGGTGGGCAAGGATATTACGGATCTCAGGCAGATTCAGGTGGAGCTTATCCGCAAAGAATATTTGCTCAGCGAGGCACAGCAACTGGCGCATCTCGGAAATTGGGAATGGGATTTATCGGGCAAGCAGATGACCTGGTCAGATGAAATGTACCGGATTTACGGATGCAGGCCTGGTGAGAAGATTAGTTTTACCCAATTCCTGGAATTGATTGATGAAACAGATCGTCCACGCATCAAAAGATTGCTCAAGAAAGCCATTGCCTCCAGGAAACAATTTCAATTTTACCATCAAACCACGGTGGGCAATCGGCAAAAGGTGATTTTTGTAAAAGGTTATATTGGGCAAAACCAAAATGGAGACATCAACCGCATCTATGGCATTGCACAGGATGTAACCGATCGGATTGAAAATGAAAAATTGCTTGAAAAACAAAACCGGGCGCTCGAAAAAGTTAATCAGGAATTAGATCGTTTTATCTATAGCATATCACACGATTTGCGTTCGCCCATTGCTTCGATGATGGGTATTATTCAGTTGTGTGAAGAAGAAATGGATCCTGTAGCCAATCGCCATCATTTCAGGATGATTCGTGAATCCCTGAAGCGGCTGGACCATTTTATCACCGACGTCATGCACTATTCAAACAATGCCAGAATGCCGGTGAATAAATCGCCCATTGAATGGAAAGAGCTGGTGGAAGAAGTCATCAGCAGCATACCTGCTGTTTACCAACATGAAGTGGAGATTCATTTTGAACATGCAGAGCAAACCGATGTTTTTTACTCTGATGCCTATCGGATTAAAACCATTTTACAAAAACTGCTTTACAATGCCATTTTACACAAGCATCCGGAACGCAATAAAAATGAGGTTTTTCTGTTAATACAGGCAAATGATCAGCAATGTACGCTGGTCATTGAAGATAAGGGAATGGGGATGGACGATAATATCCAAAGTCGTATTTTTGAGATGTTTTATCGGGCCAATAGCAAGGTGCCGGGATCGGGTTTGGGCCTGTATATCGTCAAAGAAATGCTGAACAAGCTGGAAGGCGAAATTACGGTGCATTCTGAGCCAGGTGTGGGCACCCGGTTTACCTTAACCATTCCTAACCAGAAAAACCTTGTGACTACATGAGCACTGCAGCCAAGTATCATCTCATTATGATTGTAGATGATAATTATATTGATCGATACGTGGCCGAATCCTGTTTAAAAAAGCTTCAGGTGTGTGAGCAGGTAATATCCTTAGAATCCGGTATGGAAGCTATCCAGTATTTGCAAACACATCAGGCTTCTCCCGAATCCATTCCCGACGTTATTTTGCTGGACATTCGCATGCCTGGCATGGATGGATTTGAATTTCTGGATGCTTTTGCTCAATTGCCCGAATCGGTTCGCACGCATTGTGAAGTGGTCATGCTTTCCAGTACCATAGATCCTTACGATCTGGATCGCATCAAGCAACATGCTATTGTGAAACGTTTTATCAGCAAGCCTTTCAGCAAGGAAGCCGCCCTATCCCTCTAATATACCCATGGCTTTCAGTTGTTCGGCAAGGGCCTCAGGAGAAACGAATAAGATGGTGTGAAATCCGGCTTGCCGGGCGCCTTCAACATTTTCCAATACATCGTCGATAAATAAGCTTCGTTCGGGTAAAATCCGGAAACGTTGGATGAGGCGTTGATAAATGTCGGGAAAAGGTTTTCGTGTCTTTTCCTCGCCGGAAACCACAATCCCGTCAAAATCCTGCAGGAAGGCAAAGCGCTGGCGGGCAATGATGAAGGTTTCGGCCGACCAGTTGGTCAGGGCAAACAGCCGATAAGTGTGCATGGCTTTTAAGCGGTAAAAAATAGCTAAGCTGGCTTTTATTTCTCCGCCCAGCATCTCTTCCCATCTGTCATAATAAGCCCGGATAGCCTGTTCATAAGCAGGAAAACGTTCCACCAGCCAGGCCGTACCTTCTTGCAGGGATCGTCCGGCGTCTTGTTCGGCATTCCATTCGGCTGTGGCCACGTGTTGCAGAAAATATTCCATTTCAGCGGTGCTGGGAAAGATTTTTTGAAACAGATACCGCGGATTCCAGTCGATCAGCACGCCGCCCAGGTCGAAGACGATGTTTTCGATGTTTAGGCTTGTGTCCATTGTTTTTGGAGCATTTTTAAGCTTTCGGCAAATGCATGAGGTTTATAGTAAACGAGCTGGCTGGCCTTGTGGATGAGCAGGCCCGTGCGGGCAGGGCGGCGGGCGGGTTGCTGGAAGTTCTGGCTATCTGTGGCTTCAATCAATTCCGTTGGCAGATGCCAGGCATGGGCAATTTCCCTTGCCATATCGTAGGGTGTGAGCATGTCTGGCCCCGCAAGATGAAAAACGCCTTTCGCCTGCTGGGATACAATTTGCCAGCAGCCTATTGCCAGATCTGCAGCCCAGGTGGGTGTCCGCCATTGATCGTTCACCATGCGAATGCTTTTGCCTTGTTGGAGCTGTTGCACAATCCAATAGACAATATTGCTTTTTTCGCGGCCTGCAACATGGCCATACACCAATACGGTTCGGGCTATAGCCCAGGGAAGATCGCTTGCACGCACCAGTTGTTCTGCACAAAGTTTAGATAGCCCATAATAATTAACCGGGTCGGGCAAATCATCTTCTGCATAAGGGCCTGATTCTCCATTGAAAATAAAATCTGTGGATAGCAGCAAAAAAAAGCTGTTGGTGCTGCGGGCAGCCTGCAGCAAATGATAAGTGCCTTCCACATTAATCTGCCAACACAAGGCTTTTTGCTGTTCACAGGCATCTACATGGGTCATGGCTGCAGCGTGGATCACGGCATCGGGCTGATAATGTTGCCATAAAGCTGCTACAGCAGCAGTATCGGTTATGTCTAACGATGCATAACGGATATTGCCCTCGCAGGGAAATCTGCAGGGGCCGCGGCCTGTAGCTATCCATTCGCAAGGCGTGTGTGGGGCTATTAAGCTGAGGATATGTTGCCCAAGCAAGCCATTGGCTCCGGTAATCAAAATGCGCATGTGAACAGTATTCGCGCAAATGTATTAAACCTCCTGCATTTCTCTGGAATATGCAGGGATTTTTCCTGATGCATGTTCTCTTGTGGCTGATGTAGCGACAAAGCCCGATGGGAAAGGATTTGCTGTTGACAGGATTTAAAGCTCATCATCATTCGTTTAAAGTTTTTTAATAATTTATTTATTTGCCGGAAGAATA
>JADGHY010000204.1 GCA_019683625.1 Thermoflavifilum sp.
GTCAATAGATTTGTATTATATGCACTTTTATTTTAATTAGTCGTCTAAGTTTATAGTTTTAAGATTCTATTCTGCAACTCCTCTACGTTTTCACAGCCAAGCTGTTCCATGATTTGCTGGAATTGTCGTTTTAAGATGGTGATGGTGTGCTGACCGCCTCGTTTGCCCAGGGCTGCTACGCCATACATGAATGTCCGGCCCAGGAAAACAAATTCTGCACCGCTGGCTAATGCCCGGGCAATGTCTGGCCCTGTGCGCAGGCCACTGTCCATCATGATCTTGATTTTGCCTTTGAAAAGAGGAACGATTTGCTGTAAAGCCTTGATGGATGAAGGACCGGCATCCAGTTGCCTACCGCCATGATTAGAGACGATGATTCCATCAAGTCCAATTTGTACGCATTTTTCAACATCGGCGGGGTTAGCCATTCCCTTAATCACCAGCTTATGTTTCCATAGATCTCTCAGGCGTTTGAGTTTTTCATCATTCAGTCGTCCGTTAAAAGTACGATTCATGAATAATCCCAGGTGATGCATGTTTAATCCTTTAGGGATATAGGGAAGCATGGTTTGGAAACGTGGCTGTCCGTTCCACAGTGTGGAAAGTGCCCATATCGGTTTGCCGATGATTTGCCGAATATTGTGCAAGGTCATTCGTGGGGGCATGGCCAGCCCGTTTTTGATTTCTTTGTTCCGATATCCGAAGGTGGGCACATCTGAAAGAATGACTAAAACCCGATAGCCTGCATCCTCAGCTCTTTTGAGCAGCTTATCCCTGAGCTCATCCTCAACGGGATGGTATAGTTGAAACCAAGCCTGGCCGTGAGTAATTTCTGCAATTTCTTCAATGGTTGCCGTACTCACTGTGCTTAATACAAAAGGTATCTGATGCTCGTAGGCTGCTTTGGCCAATATTTGAGGAGCTCTTGGCCAGATTAGGCCCTGTAAGCCCACCGGAGCAATGCCGAAGGGTGCGCTATAATCTTGCCCCCAAAGATTTACGGAGGTGTTCACCCTCTGAAAATTGCCAATATACACGGGCCATAATTCTATTTCTCTTAGCTCATGCGTGTTTTTCCTTAAATTAATTTCTTCATTGCATCCTCCATCTAAATAGTCAAATGCAAATCCCGGAATTCTCTTTTTTGCTTTTCTCCTCAGATCATCAACTGATGGGTACCTTGGATCATATCCTAATTTCATCTGCGCCATATTTAGGAATTAGATGTGAAACCAGAAACACACATGATTGTTTCCCTTAGTTACTGTTCTGTGTAATTCATGATTGTAAAATGATAATGTCCCGAACCAAGATGAACTACAATTTGGTTTTGTTGTTGGCTGATGTGCATGTCCTGTATTTCGCTGATCTCACGATTACCTTCCTTGATATTTTTCACTTGATTCACCGGGAAATATACTTCTGCTGTGGTATTGGCTGGTATGGTAATATTCCAGGTTAACGTATTTTCCTTTTTCATCCAGTTACTTTCGATGAGCCCATGCACGGAGTGATAGCTGCAGTTCACCCAATTCAGTCCCTTTACGAAATGTGGTTTCATAATGATTTTTTGAAAGCCCACCTGCACATCGTCGCTGCGGATACCACCCAGGTCTTCGTACATCCAGATCACCAGATCGCCCAGCAACATCACGTGGTTACCAGAGTTCATGGCTGGATCTGCGGTGTTGCCATTCCAAAGTTCCCAGATGGTGGTAGCGCCGTTTTTCACCATATATCCCCAGCTGGGGTAGGTGGTATTGGTTGCAATCTGATAAGCCAAATCTGCTGCTCCGTTGCGCGTGAGGGTACGCATGAATTGCTGGGCCCCCACCAATCCCACGCTGATATGTCCGTCGAAGTCCTTTTCTGTTTTCTCAATAATGTGTTCAAATACGCGATGGCGGATGGAATCGGGGGCCAAATGAAAGGCTAAGGCAAAGGTGTTGGATGTGGCTGTGTTGTTGGCATACTCATCTGTTTGCCGATGCAGAAATTCCCTGTTAAATGCAGCTTTTACTTCTTCGGCTTCTCTGCTGAAGGAGATGGAATCATCGCTAAGATGTTGCAAGGCTGCAAAATGTGCCATGAGTTTTGCAATATGATAATAGAAAGCTGTTGACAGCAAGGCACCCGGTGTAATGCGGGAAGGATCTTTGGAATGAATGAGTTTGGGATCTTCAGGCGGCATGCACCAGTCACCATAAGTATCCTTTGTCAATATGCCGTTTTTCATGTAATGTGATTTCATGTAGTAAAGCCATTTTTTGATGGAAGCATAATGCTGGATCATAGGTTGTTCGTTGGCAAACTGATGATATAGCATATAAGTAATAAGCGGATAGGCTCCTGGCCAGGTCATGTTATCGCTATACACTTTCCAGTAAGTAGGTGCCACATCGGGGATGCTTCCGTTTTCACGTTGGGCATCTTCAATATCCTGTAGCCATTTTGCATAAAGGGTGTTGTTGTCAAAAATAAAACTCTCGCCATACGATCCTTCAGCCCGGTCGCCCAGCCAGCCCATGCGCTCGTCGCGTTGCGGGCAATCGGTGGGCATGCCACGGTAATTGCCACGGATGCCCCAGAAAGCATTGTGATAGATTTGATTCAATAAAGCATTTGAAGTTTCAAAATGTCCGGTAACGGGTAAATCATCATACACCACTTTACCCACTATTGTGGAAAGATCGGGCTTGCCGGGGAAGCCGGTGAGTTCCACATAGCGGAAGCCATGATAGGTGAAATGAGGCTCCCAGCTTTGTGAGCCGGATTTCATGATGTAATGATCCGTGGCTTCGGCACTACGCAAATTGGCCGTGTATAAGGTTGTGTCATCATTCAGGCGTTCGGCAAACCGGAGGGTAACGGTGTCACCTGCCTTGCCATGAGGAATATGTATTTCTGCCCAACCCACCATGTTTTGTCCCATATCGTAAATATATTTTCCGGGCGCGATCTCATACATAGCTTTGGGTTTTACGGTATCCATGATGGTGATCAACGGATCCATTTGTGCTTCCAGATGATGGCAGGGCGGCTGGGTAAGCTGGGCTTGTAACCAATGCTGATCATCGTATCCTACTTCATTCCATCCGGTTAATTCTTTGGTAGCATCATAATCTTCGCCATCATATTCGTTATTGGAGCGAATGGGCCCGTCGGCCGTAATTTTCCAGGTAGTATCGCTCACTATTCTATGTTCAGATCCGTCGGGGTGATATATCTCCAGCTGGGCAATCATCTTCGGATAGCCGTAGTTAGCAATGGGTGGAATAGGGGATTTTCCCCAGCGCATGGTAAAAAATCGGCCGTTGCCCAGGATCACGGCTATCACATTTTTTCCGGGATGCAAATAGGGAGCTGCATCAAATGTGTTGTAAAAAATTCTTTTTTCATATTCTGTAGGATCAGGTGAAAGTTCTTCTTTTCCTACTTTTTTGCCATTGATAAACAATTGATAGATGCCCAATCCGCTGATATAAATCTTGGCAGATTGTACAGGTTTATCGATGGTGAACTCTTTTCGCAGGTAACGTGCCGATAGGCGGGTATGCATGGCATGTGGCTGATCCCAGCTGAAGCATGTATCTAATCCAATCCATTGTGCATACCAGTCGGCCGGATGCAACAGTCCCTCGCTCCACATGGCCGGTTGGCTCCAGGCCGACTCCCGTCCGTCATTGGTCCACACCTTCACCTTCCAGTAGCACGTGATGCGGCTAGGCAGAGGTACGCCCTGGTAAACAATGCCCACGGATTGGCTGGAAGCTACCTTTTTGGAATCCCACAAATCGCCTTCGTCGTGCGCTAATTTTGTCAGCGAGCTTGCCACCAGCACACGATAAGCAATCTGCTTCACGTTTCTGCCGCTGGCCTCTATTTCCCAGCTCAATCGCGGATGCGTGGTATTCACTGCAAGAGGGTTATCCAAATACTCACAGCGAAGCCGGGTAAGATTTAAAGAAGATTGGGCTAAGCTATGCGAAAAGTTTAGCGGAAACATGGCAAAGATGAGCAGAAAATATTTGATAATGTTTTTCATGTTTTATGTATTTAAAGTTTGTACGTTTAAATCCAGTTTTACATCACAATAAGGGGTATAAGCCACCCCAGCGAATATTCCATTTGCCATCATGGGGAAACCCCGGACAAGATTGTGTACAAC
>JADGHY010000205.1 GCA_019683625.1 Thermoflavifilum sp.
ATATCCAGGCTGCCGGTTTCAAAATCGAGTTGATGCAACTCCCGTGTTTTATGTTTTAATTCACACAGGTTAATGATCTGCGTGCGCAGGCAATGGCCTTCTTCCAGCAACCAGAGCCGATTCACATCAATATCGGAAGCCAGTACATATTTTTTATGAAATTTCCGATCGGGTTTCACCTGATATACGACAAATTGTTCATAAAAAAGCGGAATTTCTTTCAGGGCATTTTCTTCCACAGGGGTAGCCATCAATCCTGCATCCAGCTGATGTTTGCGGATACGTTCAATCATTTCTTCCGTAGTCAGTTCACTGATGCGCAATTTTACCTGAGGATAATGTTTTAAAAAATCCTGCAGAAAAAGCGGCAACAGATAAGGTGCCAGTGTGGGGATAATGCCTAATTTAAATTCACCCTGTAAACCATTTTTTTCTTCATCGGCCAGCGCCTTCAGCTTTTCCACATGCGAAAGAATCAGGCGCGCTTGGGCAATGATTTTTTCTCCTATTGGTGTAGGCACAACCGGAATCTGGCTTCTGTCGAAGATTATGGCACCCAGCTCATCTTCCAGCTTTTTAATCATCATGCTCAATGTCGCCTGGGTGACATAGCATTTTTCCGCTGCTGCCACAAAGTGCCGGCATTCATCCACGGCAACGATATAGGCCAACTGCTGTAAATTCATGTGATTGATAGTTTCTATGATATTTTGTAAAATATCATTTTCATCGATAAAGTAAAATTAATTCATTTTCGGTACATCAAAGCCAAACAAGCTTATCGCGATGTGATAAAAGAAGTTTTCCAGTAAATTTACAGTTCAAAATGAGTAAGCCGGTTGTCAGGATATTATGCTTATGCCAAACGCTCAGCTGGTTGGTGTGCTTATCCATTTGCCTGCAAGGATTTGCACAAGACAATTATGAGATTCAGGTGTATGGATCAGATCTGGTGGAGCCGCATCACACCATGGTGGAGTTACACAGCAATTATACCTTTGATGGCAGCACACAGGCAGAAAATGGTGTATTGCCCACCGAACACGTATGGCATGAAACGGTGGAAATCACCCATGGGTTTAATGAATGGTTTGAAACGGGTGTGTATTTTTTCAACAGCCTGGGCAGTGATGGGCGCACGGCTTATGTGGGCAGCCATTTGCGTCCCCGCTTTGCGGTGCCGGAACGCCTGCATTGGCCCGTGGGTGTGAGTCTTTCCTTTGAATTGGGTTTCCAAAAGCGTAGCTTCAGCGAAGATACCTGGTCGCTGGAAATCAGGCCCATTGTGGATAAAACAATAGGAAGCTGGTATTTTTCCTTCAATCCCAGTTTTGAAAAATCCCTCAAAGGCCTCAATGCCGGTGAAGGATTTGAATTTGCACCCAATTTGAAAATTGATGATGCCCTCTTTCACTGGATGGCATTAGGTGTGGAATATTATGGTGCAATTGGCCCCCCTGGCGATTTTCCTCCGGTAGATGAACAGCAGCACCAGTTATTTTTGGCCTTTGATTTTTTCTTTTCTCCTCAATGGGAAATTAATGCGGGTTATGGCTGGGGATTAACGCCAAGTACCGATCGGGACATAGCCAAACTCATCCTGGGCAGAAGGTTTTAATGAGGCTTTTGGGGCAAATGATGATGCCCCGGCCGAAAAGAAATGTGCAATGTTCTGCCCCAGATATGATAGGTAATCCAGCTCATACCCAAAAAACTGGATAAAAACCAGATGAAAAACAATACGTGAGCCCATACCGGAATCCGGGGATTATCAAAAAATCCGAGATCGAAAATCACGCCAGCTACCATGTTGATATTCAGCCAAAATACCCAGATAAACAGGGATAGCCAGATTTTTTTAAACTGGCGCTTGATTTCCGGATCAATCCTGGGTTGTTGATTCATACCTTGAATGTAGGAAAAATTACAGTTCAGGCCGACAAGATGTTGATCAGGGTAAACAAATTTTTCGCAAATCGTTGCTATCGCCGTGAAAAATGTTGAGATCCGTGAAACCGGATATGCCGGCAATGTGCACTTCATCACTGATTTGCCAGCATAGCCAGTTGGGTATATCCACAGCTATCCTATCGGCATGATGTTGGGCTATCCAAAGCGGATAAGCATCAAAATATCCTTTCAGATATTTCCGATAAAATGCCAGATTGGTGTAAATAATGGGTTTCACGCCATAGTGGCGGGTGATTTCTGTTAACCAGATGCGCATGGTTTGGCGCACAATGCTGTCGGGCTGATGGTTAGATAATTCAATATCCAGCACGGGTGGCAAGTCGCCTGCCTGCAAGTTCACCTGGCGCTCAAAATTTTTAGCTTGCTGCATCGGATCTCTGGTGGCATAGAAAAAATGATAAGCCCCACAGATAAAGCCCGATGCGTGGGCTTTTGTCCAATGCTGGGAAAAGAGTGGATCCTGCCGGGTGATGCCTTCTGTGGCTTTGATGAAAACAAATTGAATGGGCTTGCCGGCAATGCGTTCGTCCCGCACCCGTTGCCAGTCAATATGCCGCTGATATTGGGAAATATCTATGCCTAATACATCATGTTCATTAGCCAACAAATCCACCAGTTCGCCGGAGAGTTTGAGATGATGCCGCTCATCCACGATCACACGGGAAGAGAATACAAAGCGCAAGCCCATCCATACCATCAAAAGCATGAGCCCTACAAGTCCTACTCCGAAATACCATCGTTGGATGCGCTTGGTAGGCCGGGTTGCCGAAGCAACTAACTTGCGGATAAGCATTGGGCAAAACTACGGCGTAAGCATCAGTTGCCAATAGGATGCAAGAAAAAGGATGTTTATCTTCGTTGGGTAAGTGCAAAACCATTCATTCGGGTGGTGATTTGATAGAGAATAGCAGCGGAAGCACAACGACAATACTTTATTTCATGTTAAAATGACAAGGTATGAAGAGGTATTTCTGTTTGTTGGCGTTTGGCTGGCTGAGCTGGGCTGCCAGTGCCCAGCAGCTTAGATTTGACGGGGTCAACATGAGCCTGGGCAATTTATTCCGTCTTTCGGATGCCCAGACAAGATCTATTAGTCCCGAGAATCCCACAGGTGAAAAAGGTAAAGGCGGCATGGCCACCCTGGCCGAAGGCACAGCAGCCGCAGCTGCGCGCGATCTGGGGCAAGGATGGAAGGTGAATCCTTTTATCCGGATTCGGCCCGGACAAACCGATACCCTGGCGCTGATCCAGGGCCCAGGCGCCATTCAGCATATCTGGATGACACCCACCGGCTACTGGCGTTTTGAAATCCTGCGGATCTACTGGGACGACGAGCAAACGCCATCTGTAGAGGTACCCGTGGGCGACTTCTTTTGCATGGGCTGGGGAAAATATGCTCCCCTCCAATCCCTTGCCGTGTGTGTGAACCCCGGCAGTGCCCTGAACTGCTATTGGGTGATGCCTTTTCGGAAAAAATGCCTCATCACCTTGCAAAACATTGCCGATGAACCCATGACCCTCTATTACCAAATTGATTACACGCTCACCGAAATACCCGACGATGCAGCCTACTTTCACGCCCAATTCCGGCATGTGAACCCCAATCCTTACAAGCAACCTTATACCATCCTGGATGGCGTGAAAGGCCGGGGACAATACGTGGGCACCTATCTGGCCTGGGGGGTTCACAACAACGGCTGGTGGGGAGAAGGGGAAATTAAATTCTATATTGACGGCGATCAGCAGTTTCCCACCATCAACGGAACGGGTACAGAAGATTATTTCTGTGGCTCATACGATTTTGAAAACCAGCAGACCCATCAATATGAAACCTTTACCTCGCCTTATTCAGGTCTATGCCAGGTGATCAAGCCCGATGGCCTTTACCAGAGCCAGCAACGCTTTGGCCTGTACCGTTGGCACATCATGGATCCCATCCGCTTCCGGCACGACCTCAGGGTCACGATTCAGGACCTGGGCTGGCGGCGCAATGGCACCTATCTGCCCCAGCGTTCGGACATTTCATCGGTAGCCTATTGGTATCAAACCGAGCCGCATGCACCTTTTCCACCCCTACCTTCCAAAGAAGAGCTGGAAGATGATTGAGCCGAATGTCTCGGCTTTTAAAAGCATTAGTTTTCCTTGAGCAACACACGGATGTCGTGCTCCAGCTTGTGGATATCCTGCGGATTGGT
>JADGHY010000206.1 GCA_019683625.1 Thermoflavifilum sp.
CTATTGATTGGGTGCAGCACGGCAAGATGAAAACCATGCCGGTGAACTTCTCTACCTTCCTGAGTGAAACCTTAAACAAGGATTATCATTATTTGAGCAATTTATTTTCTGAACATGAGAATATCACAATTGAGCAATATGTGATGCTGCAGAAGATTGAAAAAGTAAAGGAATTGCTTTCTTATGGTGAAATGTCGCTCAGCGAAATTGCAGATGAGCTTGGATACAGCAGTGTGGCCCATTTATCCGGGCAATTCAAACGCATGACCGGTTTTACGCCCACGCAGTTTCGCAAACTTAAAGATCATCATCGCAAGCCATTGGATCGGATAGCAGAATAATTTCAACTTTTCATCATGTACAAACATATTTTGTGTTTGTGTCTGTTGGCATTTGCCTGCTTGCTTGATGCGCAGGCACAAGTTGAGATCCGCCCCACCTACCGGGAACCCTATCGGCCGGTATATCATTTCACCCCACCGGTCAATTGGACAAATGATCCGAACGGACTGGTCTTTGCACAGGGTTTGTTTCACTTGTTTTACCAATATAATCCCGATGGAATGCAGTGGGGACACATGAGTTGGGGGCATGCCGTAAGCCGGGATCTTGTACACTGGCAAAACTGGCCGGTGGCTCTTTTTGAAGGGCCTGAAGGCATGATCTTCTCCGGATCGGCTGTGGTAGATAGTTTCAACACCTCTGGCCTGGGATCGCCAGCCCGCCCGCCGATGGTAGCTATCTACACGGTTCACCATATCGTCGACAGCCTGCATCCCGACGACTATCTTCAAACCCAACACCTTGCTTATAGCCTGGATGGCGGCCGCACCTGGCGCAAATATGCCCATAACCCTGTGCTGGACCTGCACATGCGCGATTTTCGGGATCCGAAGGTGTTTTGGTATCCCCCCGCACGGAAATGGATGATGGCCGTATCTTTTCCCGTACAACATCAGGTGCAGTTTTTCAGCTCTCCTGATCTTATTCACTGGCAGCATACCGGCACATTTGGGCCTGCCGGCGATACCAGCCAGGTGTGGGAATGCCCTGATCTTTTTCCCCTGCCCGTGCTGGATGCCACAGGCAAGCCTACGGGACAAACGAAATGGGTGTTGATGGTTTCGGTACAATATGATGTGCAATATTTTGTCGGACATTTTGATGGTAACACCTTTCAGGCAGATCCATCCGGGCAGGCAATCCGAAAGGTGGATGAGGGGACAGATTTTTATGCTGCTTCAACCTACAACAACCTGCCGGCCGGCGATGGCAGGCGCGTTTGCATTGCGTGGATGGATAACTGGGCTTATGCCGCTCATCTGCCCACCTTTCCCTGGCGAGGGTTCATGACCGTGCCCCGGGTATTTACCCTCCGGAAAAATCCACAGGGGCAGTTCATGCTCTATCAATATCCGGTGCAGGAAATCAACCGGCTCTCACTCGACTCCATGTTGCTGAAGCATAGATGGATAAACCCGCAACATCCACTCCTGATAACCAATTATCCTTTTGTGGTAGGAAAGCTTTCGGTGCAGCTCAGCAAAATACAGGGACTCATCAGGCTTGCCGTGGCTCAGCATCAGGATTCGGCAGTATGGATTAGCTATGATGCCGCAACAGGAATTTTGCAGGTGGATAGAAGCCGCAGTGGGCTTACGGATTTCGATGCACATTTCCCTGCCCGGGTGACTGTGCCCCTGAAACCTTCATCTCATCTGCGCCTGGATATTTTCCTGGATAAAAGCAGTATGGAACTTTTTGTGAATGATGGCGAGAAGGCTGTCACCATGCTGTTTTTCCCGTATCCGACACAAACTCAATTTTCTGTTCAGGCAGAGCAGGGTAGTTGTTATCTGGACATGCTCCGGGTTATCCGATATCCGCAAAACGCCTATCTTGTGCAGCGAAAATCCGTTTCACATGCAAGCCGTCTGGGGAATTGATTTAGGTGGCACCAAGATCGAAGGGGTAGTATTGCCTGCCGACGCGATTAGCCAGGCAGCCCAACCAGGACATTCGGAGCCAATAAAGCCATTGGCGCGATTACGAATCGATACCGAAGCCGATCGCGGCTATACACATATCCTGCATCAGATCCAAAAGCTGGTGCAAATGCTTGAGCAACAAACAGGACTTCGGCCACAGCGTATAGGTATTGGTACACCTGGCGCCCTTGATCCGGCAACAGGGTTAATGAAAAATAGCAACACCGTGTGCCTGAACGGGCAGCCTTTGAAAAAAGATCTGGAGGCGCTGTTGCAAATCCCACTCACCATGGCCAATGACGCCAATTGCTTTGCCCTTGCCGAAAGCCGCCTGGGACGGGTGGCCCGGGAAGGACTTGAAGCTGAAGTGGTGTTCGGCGTGATCATGGGTACGGGTGTAGGAGGAGGACTGGTGGTGCATCGCCAGCTGATCCATGGGGCACAGGGCATTGCCGGGGAATGGGGACACAATTTTCTCGACGCATCCGGAGGGCCCTGCTACTGCGGCAAAACGGGTTGTGTGGAAACCGTGATCTCGGGACCGGCCCTGGAACGATATTATGCCGGCTTAACGGGCGAACGGATAAAACTTAAAACCATCGTGGAACGCTATCATCAGCACGAAACGGCAGCTCAGCAGACCATCGAAAGACTGCTGGAAAACTTTAGCAAGGCAATCTCCGTAGTCATCAACATCGTAGATCCCGACGTAATCGTGCTCGGTGGTGGCCTTGCCAATATTGACCTGCTTTATACCGAAGGCGTTCAACGCATCCGCAAATACGTGTTTAATAACCGGCTAGACACACGCGTTTATCCCCCGTCATTGGGCGATAGTGCGGGAGTGTTTGGCGCGGCTATGCTTGTGGCTAACTGATGGATTTTGCTGAAAAATCAGGTTTTTCAGCGTACCTCATTCGTCCAGCTGTTGTCGTGCAGGTTTGCATCCATGAAGATGCCGGGATCCACAAACAGCTCTCGCAGCGGTTCTTTGCTGTTCAGGGTAATCACATACTGTTCAGGATGCTGAAGCCAGACAGCCGGCTTATAGTGGATTCGCTGCTGACGATTGGCATATTGGACAATCAAATCAAAGGGAATCATGAACCCACCCACATTTTTCACCGTGATCTGATAAGTTTCTCCCCTGCGTTTCACCTGTTGAATGGCCAGGTCGTCGTAACCATCGGAAAAAAACCAGCTTTTCCAGAAAGGATTCAGGTTTTGGTGTGACACATTGTTGAAGGTGTAGAAGAAATCCCAGGGTATGGGATGTTTGCCATGCCAGCGTTGCATGTAGGCATGCAGGCATTTGCGGAATAGGGAATCGCCGAGCAGGTCGCGCAGGGCAATATAAGCCAGAGAGGGTTTGCCATAGGCATTGTTGCCATAAGCCACGCCCCTGACCACATTTGATGGGGTGATGATGGGCAGATCTTCTTCCTGGGAAGGATCGTGAATCCATCGCGTGATACGGAATTGTTTATAAAAGCTATCTGCAGCGGCCTTGCCTCGTTCTGCCTGGCCGATCCAGTATTCCAATGTCGTGGCCCAACCTTCATCCATAAAAGCATAGCGGCTTTCGTTGGTGCCCATGTAAAACGGGAAATAAGTGTGGCCGATTTCGTGATTTTCCACCAGTTGGGAGAAATACAAATTAGGTGTGGTGGCATCGTTCACCATCATCGGATATTCCATATCGGCATAACCTTGCACGACCGTCATCTTGGGATAAGGATAAGGCACGCCCGGCCAGAACCTGGAATACCAGGAAAGGGTATATTGTCCGACGGCTACTGCGTTGTGGAAATCGCGTGCCGTATCATTGTAAGCTGCCTGCACACTTACCCGGCGCATGGTGGCCGAATCTACCACTACACTTGCGGCATCCCACACATCATGATCGCTGATGGCAATGGCCACATCGCTGACATCATGAGCTACCCATTGCCAGGTGTTCATCTCTTGCTGTAAGGTTACCCGATGTTGCAGCATTTCGTCTAAAGTTGCTACGTGGATGACCTCATCTTGTTGGTAAGATGCTTTCAGCCGGTTGGCAATTTCGGGTTGCAATACACCGTCAGGATTGATCAATTCCCCTGTGGCCCAGACGACAAAATTTTTGGGTACCTTCACCTGAAGT
>JADGHY010000207.1 GCA_019683625.1 Thermoflavifilum sp.
ATATAATCCTGTTCTTCAACCCTTACCACGATCTTTTCATGAAGGGGGGCCAGCGTTTCACGTTGAATGGTTGCCATAATTTTTAAGAAATACAGATCAATTACAAGAATAATTCCTAAGAAAAATTGCTGCCGCAACGTCAGCCTCGTCGGCAAATTTGACGGTCAACGAGGGCGTGCGGACGGGGGGACTCGAACCCCCACGCCTTGCGGCACCAGATCCTAAGTCTGGTGTGTCTGCCAATTCCACCACGTCCGCTTTTCTGGGCTGGAGCCACAAGCTTCAACCTTCAGAGCTGGCAAAGGTATTGCATTTTGAGGAGAATGGAAAAGGCGTGATGTGAGGCGAAACACGCCGAAATCCTTCGTAAATTTGGAATATGGACACGGCGATGATAAAAAGGCCCTATGTGCCAGATGAGGAGACGGAAAAAAAAGAAATCGTCCGCCAGTATCGCGCCCTGCTGAGAGCGCTGAAAACAAAATTGAAAAAAGGCGACAAGGAGCTGGTGCGCCGAGCCTTTGAAATGGCTGCCGAAGCACACCGCGACATGCGACGCAAGTCTGGCGAACCCTATATTCTCCACCCATTGGCCGTAGCCTTAATTACGGTAGAAGAAATCGGACTGGGTGTAACCTCTGCCATCTGTGCGCTGCTGCACGACACCGTGGAAGATACAGAAATCACGCTCCAGGATATCGAAAGAGAATTTGGCAGCCAGTGCGCCCGTATCATCGATGGCCTCACCAAAATGAGCAATATCGAGGAAACCAGCAATACCTCCCAGCAAGCTGAAAACTTCCGCAAAATCCTCCTCACCCTCGCCGACGACCCACGGGTTATCCTCATCAAACTGGCCGACCGCCTGCATAATATGCGCACGCTCGACTGCATGAGCCGGGAAAAACAACTGAAAATTGCCTCTGAAACCACCTTCATCTATGCCCCACTGGCCCATAGACTGGGGCTCTACAACATCAAGCTGGAGATGGAAGACCTGGCCATGAAATATACTGAGCCGGAAGCCTATTTTGCCATCGCCCAAAAATTGCAACAAACCCGTCGCGAACGCACCCGCTACATCAACGAATTCATTAAACCCATCCGGGAAAAACTGCAACAGGAAGGATTCGATTTCGAAATCTTCGGCCGGCCTAAAACTATCCATTCCATCTGGCAAAAGATGCGCAAAAAAGGCGTATCCTTCGAAGAAGTATATGACCTGTTTGCCATCCGCATCATCCTAAAATCACCGCCAGAACGGGAGAAGGCCGACTGTTGGAGGGTGTATTCGCTGATTACCGATTTTTACATGCCCAATACCGAACGCCTGCGCGACTGGATCAGCAACCCCAAATCGAATGGTTATGAAGCCCTGCACATCACCGTCATGGGCCCGGGCGGCCGCTGGGTGGAAGTGCAAATCCGCTCCCAACGCATGAACGAAATTGCCGAAAAAGGCCTCGCTGCTCATTGGAAATATAAGGAAGGCACCTCATCAGAAAGCCGTTTTGATGAATGGCTGCGCCAAATCCGTGAACTGCTCAGCCGCTCCGATAGCAATACACTCGACTTCCTGCAAGACTTTAAGCTGAACCTGTTTTCGGAAGAAATCTACGTATATACCCCAAAAGGAGATGTGAAGGTCTTGCCCTCGGGCGCCACAGCCCTGGATTTTGCCTTTGCCATCCATACCGACATCGGTACCCGCTGCATTGGCGCTAAGGTGAATTACAAACTGGTACCCATTAGCCATAAACTGCGCAGCGGCGACCAGGTAGAAATCATCACTTCCCAAAAACAAAAACCCACCGAAGACTGGCTCAACTTTGTGGTAACGGCAAAAGCAAAATCGGCTATCAAAGATGCCTTGAAGGAAGAAAAACGCCAGGTGGCTATGGAAGGAAAAGCCATGCTGGAAAAAAAGCTCGCCAGCATGGGCGTACCCGCTTCCCAGACCAACCTGAACGAACTGATGCAATATTTCCACCAAACCGCTTTGCTGGATTTCTACTATCAAATTGCCATTAAGGCCATTGACCTGAAAGAGCTGAAACATTTCATGGTCAATGGCGATCGCCTGGAATTACCTAAACCGCCTGCAATAGAACCTGCGGAAAAAGAAATTTCCGGCGAATCTCCCAAACCAGCTCCCCGCAAAAACGAAGCCGAGCTCATCATCTTCGGTGAAAGCTCCGATAAAATTGCCTACAAATTGGCTAACTGCTGCAAACCTATACCCGGCGACGATGTGTTTGGCATCATCACCGCCACGGAAGGACTGAAAATCCATCGCACCAACTGCCCCAATGCCCCTCAGCTGCTGGCCAACTATGCCCATCGGATCGTGAAAACCAAATGGGCCAAAAACAAAGAGATTTCTTTCCTAACCGGCCTGCGAATCGTAGGGATGGACGATGTGGGCGTGATCCATAAAATCACCAACGTGATTTCGGGAGAAATGAAAATCAATATCTCGGCACTCACCATCGAATCCCAGGGCGGCGTATTTGAAGGAATCATCAAGGTGTTTGTCCACGATAAAGAAGAGCTGGATGAACTCGTAGAAAGGCTTAAAAGGCTGGATGGCATTGAATCCGTAACCAGGTTAGAAACCCCATGAGCATTTTCTTTTGCCGGCCTGAATGCCATCCCCTATTTTTGCTCCCGTTTTTCAAATGTTTTTCACATGGTAGATGTTATCCTGGGCTTGCAATGGGGCGATGAGGGCAAAGGCAAGATTGTCGATTATTATGCCCGCCAATATGATATCGTAGCCCGTTTTCAGGGAGGGCCCAATGCAGGCCATACTCTTTATATCAACGGGGAAAAGGTTGTGCTGCACACCATCCCCTCGGGTATCTATCATGCACATACCCTCAACCTGATTGGCAATGGTGTGGTCATTGACCCCGTGATCCTGAAAAAGGAAATCGAGGCCCTCGAAGCTCGGGGTGTAGAGGTCAAACCCCGGCTGTTTATTTCACAAAAAGCCCACCTCATTTTGCCTACCCACCGTGCCCTCGACAAGGCTTCCGAACAAGCCAAGGGGAAAGAACGTATTGGCTCCACCCTTCGTGGCATAGGACCTGCTTATATGGACAAAACGGGGCGTAACGGCCTGCGGGTTGGCGACGTTCAGCTTGCCCATTTTGATAAGGCTTATCAAACCCTTAAAAAAAAGCACCTGGAACTGCTGAGCCACTATGCATTTGAAGATAGCATCGAAGAAGAAGAAAAAGCTTTCTTAGAAGCCATAGAATACCTGCGCTCGCTGCAAATCATCCGGGCTGAATATAGGCTGCAGGACTGGTATCAGTCAGGCAAACGCATCCTTGCCGAAGGTGCTCAGGGCAGCATGCTCGACATCGATTTCGGTACTTATCCCTATGTCACCTCTTCTACTACCTTGGCTGCTGGAGTGTGCACCGGCTTGGGGCTTTCCCCCCGGCAAATCGGCGAAGTCATTGGCGTCACCAAAGCTTATTGTACCCGCGTAGGCGGCGGCCCCTTCCCCACAGAACTGCTCGACACCACGGGCGAGCAACTGCGCCAAGCCGGACACGAATATGGGGCCACTACCGGCAGACCCCGTCGCTGCGGTTGGATTGACCTGGTGGCCCTCCGCTATACCTGCATGCTCAATGGCGTCACCCAGGTGGTGATGACCAAAACCGATGTGCTCGATCATTTCCATACCATACAGGCTGGCATCGCCTACCGCCTGAACAACCAGGAAATCAGCGAAATGCCTTTTTACCTGAATGAACAAGTTATTCCAGTATATCAACATTTCCTGGGCTGGAAACAACCTGTATCCCAGGTGCAACACTATCACCAGCTGCCCGAGGAACTGAAAATTTATCTTAGCTTTATTGAAAATTATTTGCACGTGCCCATTACCGGCTTATCTAACGGCCCGGAACGCCATCAGCTCCTGCAGCGAACAGCAGAAGCTATGGCCGATTAGGGTTTCAGAAAAAAATTTGGTTGTTTAAAAAACTAGTGAAAACTTTACAATTGAATGCCCAATATCCTGATTGTGCTTTACTTTCGACATGTATGCCGTAAATAGAAATTCCTATAATTTTACCCTTGAAACATCATAGAATGGATGTG
>JADGHY010000208.1 GCA_019683625.1 Thermoflavifilum sp.
CTTTAACGCATTTCATTTGCTATTCAATTCATGAAACTATGGCAACGACTGCAGACATTCGCATGGGTCTAACGATTAAACTGGGAAATGAACTTTATCAGGTTGTAGATTTTGGCCAGAACAAAACGGCCAGGGCTGCTGCAAAGGTGTGGGCTAAACTAAAAAGTGTGGAAACAGGTAAAACTATTGAACACACCTGGAATTCCGGTGATACGATTTATCCCGTCAGAATAGAAAAAAAACCGTGTCAGTTTTTGTATAAAGATGATACGGCATATTATTTCATGGATAATACGACGTATGAACAGATTGCATTGAACGAATCACAGGTCGATCGGCCTGAATTTTATAAAGAAGGTCAGGAATGTTTTATTTTAATCAACACGGAAAATGATCAACCCATCAGTGTGGAGCTGCCCGATAAGATTGTGTTGCGTGTGACGTATACCGAACCCGGATTAAAGGGTGATACAGCCACTCGAGCCATGAAACCCGCCACGGTTGAAACCGGTGCAACGGTGATGGTACCTTTGTTCGTAGATAATGATGAATTGATTCGGGTAGATACACGTACCGGAGAATATGTGGAGCGTGTCAAGGCTTAAGATCTGATCCATTTAACGGATCGAGTGATTGTTCACATAAACCTACATACATGGACTTTAAACAGATTCAGGAGCTCATCAAGCTGGTCAGCAAGTCGAACATCAGTGAACTCAGCATTGAACAAGAGAATTTTAAAATCACCATCAAGCAAAAAGATCACACCGGTGAAGGAGCTCCGCTAATACAGCCTGCTTATCCCATGGCCACTTCAGTTGCAGCCATGCCCTCTGCTCCGCTTCCCGTGCCGGCTCCGGCCGCTCCCCAGCCAGCTGCACAACCTCCTGCTGCGGCACAAGCTTCTAAAGAAGAAAATTATTTAACCATCAAATCGCCTATGATTGGGACTTTCTACAGAAGCCCCTCTCCCGACAAGCCACCTTTCGTGAACGTGGGTGATGAGGTTAAACCCGGACAAGTGGTGTGCATCATTGAAGCAATGAAATTGTTCAATGAAATTGAAAGTGAGGTGTCGGGCAGGATCGTGAAGGTGCTCGTTGAAGATGCTTCCCCTGTTGAATTTGATCAACCGCTTTTTCTTGTTGAGCCGGTATAATTAAGCCAAGTGAAGGACATGTTTAAAAAGATATTGATAGCCAATCGAGGAGAAATTGCCTTGCGGGTGATTCGTACCTGCAAGGAAATGGGGATCAAAACCGTGGCCATCTATTCCACTGCCGATCGGGAAAGCCTGCACGTGAAATTTGCCGATGAGGCCGTGTGTATTGGCAAACCGCCCAGCACCGAATCGTATCTGAATATTCCCCATATCATGGCTGCTGCCGAGATCACCAATGCCGATGCCATTCATCCGGGTTATGGTTTTCTGGCAGAAAATGCCCGCTTTGCAGAAATATGTGCTGAACACGGGATTAAATTCATTGGCCCTACTGCCGAGATGATTCGCAAGATGGGCGATAAGATGACGGCCAAAGAAACTATGATTGCTGCGGGTGTGCCCGTGATTCCCGGTTCGGAAGGCTTGTTGTCCAACCTCGATGAAGCCAAATCGCTTGCACGTGAAATCGGTTATCCCGTGATTCTCAAAGCCACCGCCGGTGGCGGAGGAAAAGGTATGCGGGTGGTCTGGGAAGAAGCCGAGCTGGAAAAACAATTTCAGGTGGCTCGTGCCGAGGCCAAGGCTGCCTTTAACAATGATGGCATTTATCTGGAAAAATATATCGAAGAACCTCGCCACATTGAATTTCAGGTAGCTGGTGATCAATATGGCCGGGTTTGCCATCTCAGCGAAAGGGATTGTTCCATCCAGCGCCGCCATCAGAAGCTGGTTGAAGAATCACCTTCTCCCTTCATGACGCCCGAACTGCGGGAGAAGATGGGTGAAGCTGCTATCCGTGCCGCTCAGGCTATTAACTACGAAAGCGTGGGAACGGTTGAGTTCCTTGTGGACAAGTATCGCAATTTCTATTTCATGGAAATGAACACCCGTATTCAGGTGGAACATGGCGTTACCGAAGAGGTGATCAACTTTGACCTGATCAAGGAACAAATCAAGATTGCGGCGGGTGTGCCCATTTCCGGGAAAAACTATTATCCTCAGATGCATGCCATCGAGTGCCGCATCAATGCTGAAGATCCTTTTAATGATTTCCGCCCGAGCCCGGGACGGATCAATGTCTTGCATGTACCCGGCGGTCATGGGGTGCGGGTCGATTCTCACATCTATGCAGGATATGTGATTCCGCCTTATTATGATTCACTGGTAGCCAAGCTGATTACGGTGGCTCAAACTCGGGAAGAAGCCATCAGTACTATGGAAAGGGCTTTGAGCGAATTTGTGATTGAAGGCATCAAGACCACCATACCCTTTCATTTGCAACTCATGCGCAACGAAGCATTTCGTCGGGGTGAATTTACCACCCAATTCCTCAATCAATTTCAACTGGAGCCCGTAGAAGAATAATCTTGTTTCATTTCCCGGCTTGAAACGAATGAGCAACAGCTTCCGGCACAAAGGCGGTGATATCTCCTCCGTTGCGGATCACATCGCGGATTAGTGTAGAGGCAGTGGTTGCATAAGCAGCCGTGGATGTGAGAAATACGGTTTCGATTTCCGGGGCCAATGCTCTGTTCATGTCGGCAATTGCTTTTTCATACTCAAAATCGCTGATATAGCGGATGCCACGCAAGATAAAACGGGCTTGTTTTTTTCTGCAAAAAGCAATGGTGAGTCCCTCATAAGCTTCGGCTTCCACACGAGGCTCATCGGCAAAGGTTTCCTGAATCCAGCTCAACCTTTGCTCCAAGCTGAACATAGGTTGTTTCAATGCATTGACGCCAATCCCCACCACCACACGGTCGAACAGCTGCAGGGCCCGCCGGATTATATCTACGTGCCCGAGTGTGATGGGATCAAAGGTTCCGGGAAATACGCAAATCCTGTTCATACATCAGTCATTAGCAGAAGATTCGGATATGGGCTGGCCGCGAAAAAAAGAAAATACGGTTTTACCATAACGGCGGCTGAACAGCAGATGTGGATGCGCATCAAAATGCATTTGGGCCGCATGTTCCAATATCAGCCAACCTGTTTTTTTCAGCAGCCCGTGATGCAAAATGGTATCAGGCAGCAGGTGCAGGTTTTCCATTTGATAAGGCGGGTCGGCAAAGATGAGGTCAAATTGTTCCGGTGTATGTTTGATAAAATACCAGGCATCGGCCTGAATCACTTCACAGGCGTTCATTCCCCACTGTTGAATTTGCTGTTGGATAAATTGTACCACCTTGCGATGATGATCGACCATCACCACCCGCCTGGCTCCCCTGGAGGCCAGTTCATACCCTACGCTGCCGGTACCGGCAAACAAATCCAGCGCTTCCAGATTTTGCAAATCCAGGCGGTGCTGCAGGATATTAAACAATCCTTCTTTAGCCCTGTCGCTCGTAGGCCTGCTCCGGAATCCTGCAGGCGGAGCAAATTTTCTGCCCTTCCAATTGCCGCTGATTATGCGCATAAAGCCAGGGAAAGATTTAGAAAAAAGAAATGGCCGGGATAATGGGTGAAGCCATCCACATAACCCAAGGGGCGCGGGCGGCTGAGCCATTGGATAATGGGAATATAGGCGTAAAGCAACTCGTAAAGCTTGGACTGTCGGGTAATTTCACCACCCAGCACACAACGCAATGTGGATAAATCCATTTGAAAATGTTTCACCACAGCCAGCACATGATAGAGCACATCGGTTTCCGAACTAAAGGATATCCGATGGAAATAAAGCATTTGATCGTGACGCCTGGCCAGGATATAAGCATGATGCTGATGAAAACAAATAAACAAATTTTCGCCCCGTTTGTCGGGATAAAGTTTAAATATGGCTCTGGCAAAAGCGGTGGATATATGATGCAACCGGAATCTATGAAATTCTTTTCGCAACAGATTCAGAAAATGAGCGGGAACGGCAAACAGATTGTATGCACTGCACTCTTCAAGCTGATCCCGAAGGAGGGTATCTTCTTCCCTTAACAAGTGAAAGGGCTTGAAATAAGCTTT
>JADGHY010000209.1 GCA_019683625.1 Thermoflavifilum sp.
ATTACGGTGAAGAATATTATTCTTTTGTCAATGGACAATACACTACACAGGGAGGCACCCATCTGTCGGCCTTCCGCGAAGCCTTTGTAAAAACCGTTCGCGATTTTTATAAAAAAGATTATGATGCCGCAGACATTCGCGCTTCCATCTGTGCGGCCATCAGCATCCGGGTACAGGAACCCGTCTTTGAATCCCAGACCAAAACCAAACTGGGTTCCACCTATTTGTATGAAGGAGGCCCCAGCATCAAAAACTTTATCACAGAAATACTGGGCAAAGAATTAGATAATTATCTGCATAAAAACACTGCCACTGCCGAGGCCCTGAAAAAGCGGATTGAACAAAGTGAGCGAGAGCGAAAGGAATTAAGCGGCATTAAAAAACTGGCTAATGAACGAGCCAAAAAAGCCAACCTGCATAACCGCAAATTGCGTGATTGCCGCATTCACCTGAATGATGAGGATAAAAAAGATGATCCCGAATTGCAGGCCAAACGCCTGGAAACAACATTATTCATCACCGAAGGTGATTCGGCAAGTGGCTCCATCACTAAATCCAGAAATGTGGAAACTCAGGCGGTATTCAGCCTCCGGGGCAAACCCCTGAATTGTTACGGATTAACCAAAAAAGTGGTGTATGAGAATGAAGAATTTAACCTGCTGCAACATGCACTGAATATTGAAGATGGGCTCGATGGATTGCGTTATCATCGGGTGGTTATTGCTACCGATGCCGATGTGGATGGCATGCATATTCGCCTGTTGATGCTCACCTTCTTCCTGCAGTTTTTCCCGGATCTGGTGCGGAGCGGACATTTGTATATCCTGGAAACACCGCTGTTTCGCGTAAGAAACAAACAGCAAACGATTTATTGCTATACCGAAGAAGAAAAGCGACAGGCAATCCAGAAATTAGGCGGCAAGCCCGAGATTACCCGGTTCAAGGGACTCGGTGAAATTTCACCGGAAGAATTTAGCTATTTTATCGGGGAAAACATGCGCCTGCAGCCAGTGATTATCAGCAAGGATACACAAATCCATAAATTGCTGGATTACTATATGGGCAAAAACACATCAGCCCGCCAGGATTTTATCATTGAAAACCTGCGGTATGAAAAAGATGTGGTGGAAGATGCCCAACCTGTTGAAACCATGACGGCTGAAGCCTCATCTGCAACAGCAATTGGATAAAGGATGAAAGGAAATATATTTTTCGATTGTCTTGAAAGCTAAACTGAAGTGGAACGTATTGTACATGTGTTATTTGATCCCGATGCTGCACACCCGCTCCGGCAGGCATTTGACATAGATCCCACCCTGCGCGATGATATCCTGGTGCTGGAAGATGATTATCGCTTTGGCCCTGTGGTGGCCAACCCCAACGTATGGGAAATGAGAAAACAATGGCTTAAGGATCATCTCTATGGCCAACGACCAGATACCGAAATCATTGTTTTTCAGGAAGGATTATTGCGCAGGCAACTTCGCGAACGCATGGAATCAGATGATCAATTGCATGTGTGGATATGGATGACCAATCACCTTCGGGAAGTGTGTGGATATTTTGCCTTGCTGCCTTGGATAAGCGATTTTGATCAGCGGGTTGAGCTTATCTTCCTGCATAATTTGCCTTTTCTCAATGAAAAGTATCAGGTATTTTTCCCGGAAAAATTATCGCAGATCCCAGCCAGGGAATATCCCAAAGCCAAACGCCTGGCCACACCCCTGACAACAGAAGAGATGCTGGCCGACAGCGAAGAATGGCAAAGGCTGCAGCAACACAATAGCCTGCTGCGCAAAGCTTCCGGCGAAAGAAAATGCCAGCATATTCCGGTGGAAAGCTATGATGCGGCCTTGCTGAAATGCTGCACAGCCGAAGGCATGCGGTTAACCAAGCTTTTATCTGTTTTCCGCCAGCAAACGAAAACCGATATTCAGGACACATTCTGGATATGGCGCCTGCAACAAATGGCCGACAGGGGTTTAATTGAAGTGCAGGGTGAATGGCTTCAAAAACCCTGGATCCGTTTGGCAATAGACAATCCTTCGGAAATCCAGGTAAAAGATTCATCTATTGATGAAATGGAAAACAGCTAAACAGCAGTGCTATGAACGAGGAAAACAGGCCCCTACAGGAACGAGAAGAAGCCTTACACAATGTGATGGCTGTAAATGGATTGTATGAAAACTGGTTTCTGGATTATGCATCTTATGTGATTCTGGAGCGTGCGGTGCCGGCTATTGAAGATGGGCTGAAGCCGGTGCAACGCCGCATTTTGCATGCCATGAAGGAGATGGATGATGGCCGCTTTAATAAAGTAGCCAATATCATCGGACAATCCATGCAATACCACCCGCACGGCGATGCATCCATTGCAGAAGCTATTGTGAACCTCGGTCAGAAAAACCTCTTGATTGATACCCAGGGGAATTGGGGAGATGTGCGCACGGGCGATGAAGCCGCTGCTCCGAGATATATCGAGGCCAGGCTCTCCAAATTTGCCCTGGAAGTGGCTTTCAATCCCAAAACCACCACCTGGCAGCTTAGCTATGATGGCCGCAAATATGAACCCCTTACCTTGCCCATGAAATTTCCCTTGCTGCTGGCACAGGGCGTGGAAGGCATTGCCGTGGGATTATCAACCCGTATCCTGCCCCATAATTTCTGCGAGATCATTGATGCAGCGATTGCTTATTTAAAGCATAAACCCTTTCAGCTTTATCCCGATTTTCCCACAGGAGGCATGATCGACGTGAGCCAGTATCAGGATGGTAAACGCGGTGGACGGGTAAAAGTGCGTGTGCATATCGAAGAAAAAGATAAAAAAACCTTAATCATCCGGGATGTGCCTTATGGCATCACCACTACCCAGTTAATTGATTCCATCATCAAAGCCAATGATACGGGTAAAATCAAAATCAAAAAGGTAGTGGACAATACGGCTAAAGAGGTGGAAATTGAAATCCAGCTCGCACCGGGCGTTTCTCCGGAAGTTACCATCGACGCGCTTTATGCATTCACCGATTGTGAAATCAGCATTTCCCCTAATGCCTGCGTAATCATTGACGATAAGCCACAGTTTGTGAGTATCAGTGATATCCTGGCATACAACGTTAACTACACCCGGTCCCTGTTGCAAAAAGAACTGGAAATTAAACTCCAGGAATTAGAAGATGAATGGCATTTTGCAAGCTTAGAAAAAATATTTATCGAAAAACGCATTTACCGGGATATTGAAAAAGCAGAAAGCTGGGAAGAAGTGCTATCCCTGATCCGGAAAGGATTGCAACCGCATCTGCATCTGCTGCATCGGCCTATTAGCGATGATGATATCGTGAAATTAACCGAAATTAAAATCAAACGCATTTCCCGGTATGATCTTCATAAGGCAGAAGAAAATATCGTGCAGATTGAACAACAGATCCAGGAAACCCAACATCACCTGAATCATCTCACTGAATATACGATTCACTATTTTGAAAACCTGAAAAAGAAATACGGAAAAGGCAGAGAAAGGCAAACAGAAATCAGGGTATTCGACACCATCCAGGCTACCGCCGTGGCCATGGCCAACACGAAGCTATACATGCAACGAGAAGAAGGCTTCATTGGCACTGCATTGAAAAAAGATGAGTTTGTCTGCGATTGTTCAGACCTGGATCAGATCATCGTCTTTCGCAAAGATGGATACATGCTGGTTACCCGCGTAAGTGAAAAGAGCTTTGTGGGAAAACAAATCCTGTATGCAGGGGTTTTCCACAAGGATGAAAAAACCATTTATCACATGATTTATACCGATTTGGATTCGGGTATCACTTATGCCAAACGCTTTCAGGTGGGCGGTATAACGTTAAACAAAGAATATCCGCTGGGAAAAACAGAGCGCACGCGCGTGCATTATTTTTCGGCTAATCCCCAGGGCGAAACTGAGATCGTGCAAATCACTTTGAGCCCGTCTTGTGCAGCAAGAAAAAAGATATTCGAATTCAACTTTGCCGAATTAGATGTGAAAAACCGCCAGGCACAAGGCAACCAAGTGACCCGTTACCCCGTGAAAATAGTAAAGGTAAAAGAAAAAACAGCTGGTACTGTTCAGGCT
>JADGHY010000210.1 GCA_019683625.1 Thermoflavifilum sp.
AGCCACGGTGGCACATTCGCCGTTTTACTATTTCTTTTTTTATTTCTCCTTCGCTGAAGGAGGCGGGACTCGCTTGAAACAGCCGTAGCACAAAACCAAACAAGCATATGGAATCCCGCCTCCTGTTGAGGCGGGATTTTTTTTAAATATTCAGGATATGCGGATTGCCATACAAGGCTTTGAAGGCAGTTTTCACCAGATTGCGGCTCAGGAATATTTCTGTGCATGTCCACACGATATATTGCCCTGCAGCACCTTTTCCGAAGTCGTCAAAAAAGTGCATCGGCGGGAAGTTGAACGCGGTGTGATGGCCATTGAAAATTCGCTCGCAGGGAGCATTTTACCGAACTATCATTTGTTGCAGCGCTATGAGGTGAACATCATCGGAGAAATATACCTCAACATCAGGCAACACCTGATGATGTTGCCGGAATATGGCCTGGATGATATCCGGGAAGTACATTCACATCCCATGGCCCTCTTGCAATGTGCTGAATTTCTGGAAAAACATCCGGAGTGGAAATTGGTGGAAACGGAAGATACAGCGCTAAGCGCCCGGCATCTTCGCCAGTATCGGGCTCGACATGTAGCTGCCATTGCCAGCAAGCTGGCAGCCGAGATTTATCAGTTGAAAATTGTGGTGCCCAACATTCACACGATGAAAAAAAATTACACCCGTTTTTTGATTTTAAGTCGCGACAAACAGCTTCATCTGCCCGATGGGGTGAATAAATCATCCATTTGTTTTCAAACTGATCATACGCGGGGAAGCCTGGCGCGTGTGCTGGTAAAGATTGCGGATGGAGGCATTAACCTTTCCAAGCTCCAATCCCATCCCGTACCCGGCTCTGAATGGAAATATTATTTCTATGTGGATATGGAATTTGAACAGCTTTCGCAGTTTGAGGCCGTGATTGAAGAAATCCAGCCTTTGACGCGCGATTTAAAAATTTTAGGCATTTATCAAAAAGGAAAAACGATATGAATCGCATTTCGCTGGCTAACAGGTTGCAAGGCACTGATGAATATTATTTTTCCAGAAAGCTTCGTGAAATCGAGGCTTTGAATCAAACGGGGGAACCGGTGATTAATCTGGGTATTGGCAGTCCGGATCTGCCACCTCATCCTGAAGTCATAGCCACACTTGCTGAGCAAGCCGCAAAGCCGCATGTGCATGGTTATCAATCCTATCGAGGAGCCAAGGCTTTGCGGGAAGCTATAGCTGCTTTTTACCGGCAATGGTATCAGGTGGAGCTGGATCCTGAGTCGGAAATTCTGCCCCTGATTGGTTCCAAGGAAGGCATTGTGCACATCAGCATGACTTATCTGAATGAAGGCGACGAAGTATTGGTGCCTGATCCGGGCTATCCTACGTATCGGGCGGCATCCCAACTTGCCGGTGCGGTGTGCCGCAGCTATGCCTTACGGGAAGATCAGGGCTGGTTACCTGATTTTGAAGCGCTGGCCCGGCAAGATCTGAGTCGGGTAAAAATCATGTGGCTCAATTATCCACACATGCCCACCGGTACTTTGCCCACGCGTGCCTTTTTTGAAGCTTGTGTGGCATTTGCCAGGGAACACGGGATTTTGCTCTGCCACGACAATCCGTATAGTTTTATCCTCAACGAGCAACCCATGAGTTTATTAGCTATGCCCGGGGCAAAAGAGGTGGCGCTGGAGCTCAATTCCCTGAGCAAGTCGGCCAACATGGCGGGATGGCGGGTGGGCATGCTCTGCGGAGAATCCAGCCGCATCCAGGATGTGCTCCGCTTCAAAAGCAATATGGATTCGGGCATGTTTTTACCTGTGCAATTAGCTGCTGCCAAAGCCTTATCGCTGCCGGCCAGCTGGTATGCCAGCCTAAATGAGACTTATGCTCGCAGGCGCGAGAAGATCTGGGCTTTGCTGCAACGGCTGGGTTGTGAGTGGAATCCGCGGCAGGCCGGATTATTCGTATGGGCGCATGTACCTGAGGGCTGGCCCGATGGTTTTGCTTTCAGCGATGCGGTATTGCAACAGGGTCGGGTGTTCATCACCCCGGGAGGGATTTTTGGAGAGCAAGGTCTGGCCTATGTGCGGCTGAGCCTCTGCCAGCCAGAAACTGTACTGGATCAGGCTTTGCACCGGATTCAACGCATACATTTACAAATTCCTGAAAAGACGAGTTTATGAAAATCGCTATCGTAGGCATTGGATTAATAGGAGGTTCGCTGGCTTTGGAACTCAGAAGAACGGGGCTGGCCACAACGCTAATTGGGGTGGAAGCCAATGCCCAACATGCCTGTCAGGCTCTGGAAAGAAAGCTGGTTGACCAGATCAGTACATTACCGGAAGCTATTGACCAGGCCGATGTAATCATATTGGCCGTACCGGTAAACGCTTTGCTGCATCTGTTGCCGATGGTATTAGACCGGGTTGATCGGCAAATTGTGGTGGAAGTGGGATCTACCAAAGAAAAAATCCTGCAGGCTGTTGCCCAGCATCCCCGGCGAGGCAGGCTGGTGGCATCGCATCCCATGGCAGGCACCGAGTATTCCGGTCCTCAGGCTGCCGTAGAACAATTGTTTTGCGGAAAAAATGTGGTGCTCTGCAACATTGACGATAGCGATCCTGATGCCGTAGAGCAGGTAAAAAAAATCTACGAAACACTAGGCTGCCGGCTGATTTATATGGATGCAGCTTCACACGATCTGCATGCTGCTTATGTTTCGCACATTTCCCATATTACCTCTTTTGCCCTGGCCCTGACGGTGCTGGAAAAGGAAAAAGAGGAAAAAGCCATTTTTGACCTTGCCAGCGGCGGATTTGCCTCCACCGTAAGGCTCGCCAAAAGTTCACCTGATACCTGGATACCCATCTTTCAGCAAAACCGGCACAATGTGTTGGATGTGCTGTACGAACATATCCACCAGCTGAAGCGTATCAAACAAATGTTGATTGATGAGGACTATGAAGGCTTCTACAAATTAATTCAGGAAGCCAATGCCATCCGAAAAATTATCCATTGACAAACAACCCATTCATTTGATAAACGTTTAATTTGCATCATTATGGAAAAAGTAGCGACTGCTCAGGCGATCTGGCAGAAACTCCAGCAAAAGCAACCGGTGATTATTTCCGGTCCTTGCAGCGCCGAAACAGAATTTCAGGTGCTGGAAACAGCCATTCGTTTGGCCAAAACCGGCCGGGTAGATGCCTTTCGGGCAGGAGTCTGGAAACCCCGTACCAAGCCCGGCATGTTTGAAGGGGTGGGCACGGAAGCCTTGCAATGGTTAAAAAAAGCCAGAGAAATTACGGGACTTCCCTTGATTGTGGAAGTAGCCACCGCCCGGCATGTTGAAGAATGCCTGCAGGAAGGCATTGATATGGTATGGATTGGGGCCCGGACAACGGTGAATCCTTTTTCGGTGCAGGAACTGGCCGATGCCCTGCGGGGCACTTCCATTCCGGTATTTATTAAAAACCCCCTGAATCCCGATCTGGAACTCTGGCAGGGAAGCATCGAACGGCTGAGAAAAGCCAATATTGCCCATATTGGTGTCATTCACCGGGGATTTTCCAATTACGGGAATACGGAATACCGCAATGCGCCCATGTGGCATATTCCCATTGAACTGAAACGCCGAATGCCAGAACTGCCCATGCTCTGCGATCCCAGCCATATTTGTGGCAGAAGAGATCTGCTCTTTGAAGTGGCCCAGAAAGCCATCAACCTGGACTATGATGGATTGATGATCGAAACCCATATTGATCCCGACCAGGCCTGGAGCGATGCCAAACAACAAATTACGCCCGAAAGGCTGGCTGAGCTGCTTCAACAGATAGAATGGCGACAGGAAACCACCGAAAAAGAAGCCTTTTTAAGTGCGTTGGCTAAATTCCGGGAACAGATTAACCATATTGACGATGAAATCCTTACCCTGTTGGGTAATCGGATGAAGATTGCCGAAAAAATTGGGATTTATAAAAAAGAAAACAACATCACCATTTTGCAAACCAACCGCTGGAATGAAATCCTGGAAAGAGCATTGAAAAAAGGCGAGAAGCTGGGCTTGAGCAAAGATTTTATCCTGAAATTTTACGATGCGGTGCATCT
>JADGHY010000211.1 GCA_019683625.1 Thermoflavifilum sp.
GTAATGGTGTTAGGTGGTTCTACCAATGCGGTTTTACACCTTATTGCCATTGCTAAAGCTGCAGATATTCCGCTTTCGCTGGATGATTTTCAACGCATCAGCGATCGGGTGCCGGTATTGAGCGATTTTAAACCCAGCGGAAAATATTTGATGGAGGATGTGCACCGCATTGGAGGCCTTCCGGCTATCCATAAATATCTAATTAGAGAAGGCATCTTAGATGGCAATTGCCTGACGGTGACGGGTAAAACCCTTGGCGAAAATGTGGAATCTGCCGTTGATTTAGATTTTAGCCAGCAACAGATTGTACATCCGCTTTCAAATCCTTTGAAAAAAACTGGTCATCTGCAAATCCTCAAGGGTAATCTGGCAGAATATGGAGCGGTGGCCAAAATCACGGGGAAGGAAGGGGAACGGTTTGAAGGTCCCGCGCGGGTCTTCGATCGGGAAGCCGATATGATTGCTGCACTGGAAGCAGGCAAGATTCAGGCAGGGGATGTGGTGGTGATTCGCTATGCAGGCCCAAAAGGTGCTCCGGGCATGCCCGAAATGCTGAAACCCACGGCTGCCTTGATTGGTGCAGGATTAGGAAAAAGCGTGGCTCTGATTACCGATGGACGATTTTCCGGAGGCACGCACGGATTCGTTGTGGGACATATTGCGCCTGAGGCCTATGAAGGTGGCACCCTTGCCCTTATCCGGGATAATGATATCATTGAAATCGATGTGGTGCGCCACCTGATTCAGGTGAAACTGAGTCCCGCCGAACTGCAGCAGCGCAAGGCCCAATGGAAACGTCCACCTCTCCGTGCCCGCAACGGGGTTTTATTTAAGTATGCTAAACTGGTTAAAAATGCAACAGAAGGCTGTGTTACCGACGAAGATTGAACAGCTTAACAGTGAGCTGCCCATTACCGGAGCAGAAGCACTGATCAGGAGCCTGATTGCCGAATCCGTGACGACAATTTTTGGGTATCCGGGTGGTGCCATCATGCCGGTTTATGATGCCTTGTATCATTACGGGCAGCAGCTCAATCATATTCTCACGCGTCATGAACAAGGGGCTATTCATGCCGCCCAGGGCTATGCCCGTGCTAGTGGCAAGGTGGGCGTGGTGTTTGTGACTTCAGGGCCAGGAGCTACCAATTTGGTTACCGGCCTGGCCGATGCCATGATCGATTCCACACCCGTGGTGTGCATCACCGGACAGGTAGCTTCTCATCTGTTAGGCACCGATGCCTTTCAGGAAACCGATGTGATGAACATCACGCTACCCGTAACCAAGTGGAGTGTACAGATTACCCGGGCTGAAGACATTCCGGCTGCAGTAGCCAAAGCATTCTACATCGCCCGAACTGGCCGCCCAGGCCCGGTGTTGATTGATATCACCAAAGATGCGCAATTTGGCAAGGCGCCTTTTGCTTATATCCCTTGCCACCAACTCCGCACCTATCGCCCCAAACCTCAGCTGAATCGGGAAGCTGTCCGGGCTGCCGCTGAGCTCATCAACCAGGCCCAAAGGCCATACCTGCTGGCCGGCCAGGGCGTATTGCTCTCCGGTGCAGGAGAAGCCCTGAAAAAATTGGCAGAAAAAGCAGGTATTCCTGTGGCTAATACCCTGCTGGGACTTTCCTCATTTCCCGCCGATCATCCTCTTTATGTAGGCTTTTTGGGCATGCATGGCAACTACAGCACCAACCGAAATACCAATGAATGCGATGTGTTGATTGCCGTGGGGATGCGGTTTGATGACCGGGTAACGGGCGATATCACCAAATACGCCCGTCAGGCCAAGGTGATCCACATTGAACTGGATGAAGCCGAAATCAATAAGATCATTAAAGCCGATGTGGCTATCCATGCCGATGCCCGCGAGGCCCTGGAAGCCTTGCTTCCCCTGGTGAAGCCAAACCAGCATCCGGAATGGCTGCAAAGTTTTAGGCGGTATCAACAGGAAGAGTACGAAAAAATTGTGGCCCGGGACTGGTTTCCGGCAACGGGACTCATCAAGATGGGAGAAGTGATTCATCTGCTGTCGGAATTCACCCGAGGGCAAGCCCTGATTGTGACCGATGTCGGGCAACATCAGATGGTCACCTCTCGCTACTATGCCTTCACCCGTCCCCGTACCCATATTACCTCAGGCGGTTTGGGCACCATGGGATTTGCCCTGCCGGCTGCTATGGGTGCCGCATTAGGTGCACCTCATGAACAGGTAATTGCCATCATCGGCGATGGGGGATTCCAGATGACTATCCAGGAACTGGGCACCATAGCTCAGTATCGGATTCCCGTAAAAATACTGGTCCTCAACAACTCATTCTTAGGCATGGTTCGTCAATGGCAGCAACTGTTTCATGAAAGCCGGTATTCCTTTACGGAAATGGTAAATCCCGACTTTGTGAAACTGCTTGAAGCCTATGGTATTCCGGCCCACCGCGTTACGGAACGTGCCGGTTTAGCTGAGGCCTTGCAAGCTTTCCTTGCCCAGCCAGGTCCTTGCTTTCTGGAAGTGAAGGTGGAAAAAGAAGAAAATGTATTTCCCATGGTGCCTGCCGGCGCCGCCGTATCGGACATGATTCTGGAAGTTAAAGCTTAACCTGCATTTCCATGAAAAAAGATTTCACATTTATCGTCTATGCCGAGAACAGCTTTGGCATCCTTAACCGGATGATCAATGCTTTTAATCGCCGGCGTATCCGGATTCGTACCCTGATAGCCAGCGAAGATGAGCAAAATCCACATACGGGCTCGGCAGGCTTTATTCTGTACACCACAGAAGAAATGATGCGCAAGGTGAAGCCTCAGATCGAAAAGTTTATTGAGGTTGACCATGCCATTGTACAGGAAGGCACTGCAGCATTTGAACAGTTTATGCAGCAACTGAGCGTGGAAAAAGAAAAAACATAAGCATCTATTTTTCGAACCATTTAAAATGTACACACACACATGGCAACCATTTACTTTGGCGGTGTTCCAGAAGAAGTAGTAACCCGCGATGAATTTCCAATGGAAAAGGCACGGCAGGTTTTAGAACATGAAACTATTGCCATCATTGGCTATGGGGTACAAGGGCCTGGTCAGGCATTAAATCTGCGCGACAATGGTTTTCGTGTAATCGTGGGTCAGCGCAAAGGCAAGACATGGGACAAGGCCGTAGCCGATGGTTGGGTACCTGGTGAAACCCTGTTTGAGATTGAAGAGGCGGCTGAAAAAGGTACGATCATCTGTTTCCTGCTTTCTGATGCAGGGCAGATTGCCCTTTGGCCCACCATCAAAAAATACCTGAAGCCGGGGAAAGCTCTTTATTTTTCTCATGGGTTTGGCATCACGTTCCGTGATCAAACAGGTATTGTGCCTCCTGCCGACGTGGACGTGATTTTGGTGGCACCCAAGGGTTCGGGCACATCCCTGCGGCGGCTGTTCCTGGCCGGCCAGGGGATTAATTCCAGTTTTGCCGTGCACCAAGATGCCACGGGCAGAGCCCGTGAACGCGCATTGGCACTGGGCATTGGTATTGGCTCAGGCTATCTGTTCCCGACCGATTTTCAAAAAGAAGTCTATTCCGACCTCACGGGCGAACGTGGTACCCTGATGGGGGCTATCCAGGGCATTTTTGCCGCACAATATGAAACCTTGCGCCGGAATGGCCATTCGCCTTCTGAAGCTTTTAATGAAACCGTGGAAGAGCTTACCCAGTCGCTCATGCCCCTCGTAGCCGAAAATGGAATGGACTGGATGTATGCCAACTGCTCCACCACAGCCCAGCGCGGTGCTTTGGATTGGTGGCGGCGGTTTAAGGAAGCCACCCAACCCGTATTTGATGAGCTGTATCAGAGCGTAGCAAGCGGAAAAGAAGCTGCACGAGCCATATCGGCCAACAGCCAGCCCGATTATCGGGAAAAACTCGAAGCCGAACTGAAAGAGTTGCGTGAAAGTGAAATGTGGCAGGCCGGGGCAGCCGTGCGTAAGCTCCGTCCGAAAGGTTAAAGCTTTGTCGCAGGCAAATAGCTGATGTTGCAGTGCCAACTGACTTGATTGGCACTGCTTTTCTGTATATAAACGAAATAAAATATGACTGTGGCCCATACC
>JADGHY010000212.1 GCA_019683625.1 Thermoflavifilum sp.
ATCTTTGAAGAAAGCCTGAAAAGATTGCCGGAATTTGTGCCATGCCTTAGGATCAATGCAGTAGCAAACACCCGGCCCGTCGATGGTTCCCCGGATCAGCCCAACGGATTTTAATTCTTTCAGATGCTGAGAAGTGGTAGCCTGTGCAAGACCTAATTCTTCCACCAAATCGCCACAGACACAGGTATTTTTCTTTGCCAGGTATTGCAGGATAGCGATTCGGGCCGGATGAGCCAGAGCTTTTGCCATGGCGGCAAGCTCATTTTGTTTTTTGGTGAAGAGTTCAGATTTGGTAGCACCCATAGTTTCCTTTTTTAGTATCGCAATATTACGATGAATGATTTTCATGATTTTTTAAGGAAAGGCAGGGGGCAGATTATCGCGGCAGCGATCCGGTCGCGAATCTGGATACCGATTGGCGTGTCGGGTTGTGCATAGGCAATATCAACATAACCCAGGCCGATTGCTGTTTGCAGCGAGGGGGAGAAAGAGCCGGAGGTGACGTGGCCAATGGTTTTTCCTTCTGCATTTACGATCGGATAATCTTGTCGGGGAATGGCTTTTTCCAGCATCCGGAATCCGATGAGTTTGCGGCTGAGGCCCCGGGCTTTCTGCTCCAAGAGCGCCGTTTTGCCAATGAAATCTTTGTTTGTTTTCACGATCCACCCCAGTCCGGCTTCCAGGGGAGTTACAGAAGTATTGAGTTCGTGACCATACAGGCAGTAACCCATTTCCAGGCGCAGGGTATCGCGGGCACCGAGTCCGGCCAGCTTCATCTCAAGCGGCTTTCCCTCTTCCACCAGCGCCTGCCAGATGGTTTCGGCCGCCTGGTCTTTGTTTTCAAAATACAGTTCCACTCCACCTGCTCCCGTATAGCCCGTAGCGCTGATGATAACGGGTTTATATCCGAGCAGGGAAGTTTTCACGAAACGATAATAAGGCAGCTTAATCAAATCCACCTCGGTGAGGGGTTGCACCACATTGAGTGCGGCAGGGCCTTGTATGGCCAGCAAACAGGTACGATCCGAAATATCAATGAACTCGGCATCAAAGCTATGGTGTTGAAGGATCCATTCCCGATCAGCCTCAATATTGGCTGCATTCACCACCAGCATATACACTTTTTGTTTTTCGATGCAATACACAATCAGATCGTCGAGCACACCGCCCTGTTCATTGACCATGCAGCTGTATTGGGCCTGGCCTGTATCCAGCCTGGATGCATCGTTGGTGGTAATCAGCTGCACCCAATCCAAGGCCTGGGGCCCGCGAATGATGAATTCGCCCATGTGGCTCACGTCGAACAGGCCGGCCCTTTGCCTGACGGCCAGATGTTCATCCTGAATACTGGTGTAATAGATGGGCATTTCATATCCCGCAAACGAGGCCATATGCGCACCGGCAGCGCAATGAAAAGCATGAAAAGGTGTGACTTTTGTCATAAGCAGGAGAAATAAAAAAACAACGCAACGAGCAAAAATAAATCTTTCTTTACCAAGCGGATTGGTCTGATGATTGCAAGGAAAATTCCTGCAAATTGCACGCTATGAAATCAGGGTTAGTTATTGCTTCTGTGAGCATCGGTTTGATGATTTCTTCGATAGCCGGGGCACAACGCAAATGGCGGCAAAACTGGGAAAAAGCCTGGACACAAATCCGTACCTGCCAAGATCAAGCCGGTTTATTTTCCTGCCTGCAATCCTATACATCGCCCGATAGTTTTCACATCCATACCTTCCTGCAAAAACTGGGCAGAACGGCAAAGGCAGGGACCAGTCTGCAGCTGAACGGGAAAGCCCAAATCCTGGGGGTGGATTTTTTCCCATTTGCCTTCAGTGGGGAAGGCGATTGCGATGCTGAGGTGCTGACGGGTATTCAGGAATTAAACAAACCCTGGGTAGTGAATTTGCAAACCCTTTATGCCGAAGGCAGCCTGATGGATAGCCTGCAGGCAATTTATGTATCGGCTAAGCAGGCTCAGCAGAATGGAGCATTGGCCTGGGTGGCTTTCGGCCCTTTGCCGGAAAAATGGCAGCAATTGAACGACACCCTTCATTTTCCCCGGCTTTTCATACCTGCCGTTTACCTGTGCCAGAAAACCTGGGAGGATGGGCAGAATCTGGGCATTCGTGCACACATCCGCATGAAAGACAGCCTGGATAGCGCGCGGGTGGTAATGCTCTGGAAGGAAAACCGAGTCAACCCTCCTGCCCTGTGGATCATCTGTCGGGATCATGATATTCAGGCAGCCTGGTTTGCCACGCTGAGTGATGTGTTTTTGCACAAGGAATGGAAGACCCAAGCCAGAGTGGGGGTGATGTGGTTGCCAGATCATTTCCCTTCGGCATGCACAGCGGCTTTTACGCAATATTTGCAGCAAATGAATGCCGTGCATCCAGTGGGCCTGCTTCAAATCAATACCGATACCTCTTTATCTCAGCCCCGGCTGGAAATCTGCCAGCAGCGAAGTTTCTGGCAATCCTTGATCCAGCCTGAAGCCAGAAGATCCTGGTCTATCCACGAGATCAGCTGTGAGCCTCCGTTTCAGCTCATGCCGGCCAATATGCCCATAGCCCGGATCAGGATTCCTGCTGCATTACCGGCATTAAGCAAAGAAGCTTTGTTCATCCATCAACAAGTATATGATTACCTCAGGCAAGCCGTTGACATGTGCACCAACCTGGCTGCATCAAATTAGTTTTTGCCTGCTTCAGTGAATTGTTGCAGCAAACGGAACAGCCGCTCCTGGCATGCCGGTGTGTGCCGGGGTGTTTGGGCAAGGATGGCTTCGGGATTCTGGATAAACGGGGCCTTGGGTTGTTGAGCGAGGGCTTGGTGGATTTCTGCTTTTCCACCTGCGTTGAGCATACTTTGGATATCTTCCTCTGATACTTCCAGATGAAATTGCAAGCCCAATACCTGTGAAGACCAACTAAAAAGTTGGTGCTGGCAAGCCGTGGAACAGACGTGATGCACGGCTCCGGCCGGCAATTCGAAAGTGTCGCCATGCCAATGGAACACAGTAGCTGCCGGATCAAATAGCCGGGCATACCAATCATCAGAGGGGTTGGGATTTGCAGGAAACACGGGGAACCATCCAATTTCTTTTTGGGTATGGGGGTATACCTTTGCCCCCAGTACATTGGCCACCAGCTGGGCGCCCAGGCACACACCCAATATTTTTTTACCTGCCTGAATGGCCTTTTCGATCCAGTTTTTTTCAGCCTTGAGCCAGGGATATCTTGCTTCTTCATACACGCCCATGGGGCCGCCCATCAACACCAGCATGTCGGCTTCCGAGACGGCTGGGAAGGACTCGCCAGCATAAGGGTGTGCAATGGTGAAAGCATGCCCGTGGAGGTTTGCCCATCTGGCAATCATACCTGGTTTTTCAAAAGGTACGTGTTGAATGCAGCAGATCTTCATTGTTGAGCTTGTTGATAAGTTTTATTGTCCGTTGAGTTGCGGATGCTGGCTCATTTGCAGGGCCCATTGGGCAACCTGTTGATATTGCTCATCGGTAAGCCGGGCTTCCTTATGCATCCACAAATAAGAAGGGATGGGCATGCTGTGGTCGCGCATCACTTCATAGATAGCATGAAATTTTTTGCTTGCCACCTGTGGCGGATATTTGGCAAATTCCGAAAAGTTCAGATGGTGTTTGGCCTCCTGAATATGGCCGTTCATCCACCAGCCAATAGGCTGCACATGAAAATACCAGGGATAGGTGGTGTAATTGGAATGGCAATTATAGCAGGCCGTATTCAAGTCCATGAGTACATTCATAGGCACTGCATATTTTTCGGCAATATCATCGGGAGAAGCCTGAGCAGCTTGATTTTTGGGCGGTCTGAAAAGTTGAATGATGAGAAACAGGGCAAGCAAAGCCCATCCGATCACAAATGTTTTCTTCATCTTGCAAAGGAATATATTCCCGAAGTTAGGAGAATTTCTTTCAAAACGTTTTGGACCGTACCATTTATCAAATAATTCCTTTTTGTGCTTTCCCAGGATAAATATTTTGCTACTTTTGGTGCATTGTCCATGAAATATTCCACCAAAATTTTCTATTGATTGTTTTAAATATTT
>JADGHY010000213.1 GCA_019683625.1 Thermoflavifilum sp.
GCAGATAATGAATTACTTAAAGGATTAAGCCGGGAAGATTCACTCACTTGTTTGCTGCAGATGACGGGAAAAAAACTCAACGCTGCAGCCCGTGAGCAAACCTTGCAGGAAAAAAACAAATTGTTCCTGCAATACCTGGAACACATGACGGCCAAAGATATCTTGCCTGGTGTGCAGGAATTGTTGGCTTTTTTGAAAAACAAACACATTAAGCTTGCTGTGGCATCATCGAGTAAGAATGCAAAAATCGTTTTACAAAAAACAGGACTAATCACGTGGTTTGATGAAGTGGTGGATGGTACGCAGCTTCAACGGGCCAAGCCTGATCCCGAAGTCTTTCTGAAAGCAGCTCAACGGCTGCATGTGGCTCCTCGGCATGCCATAGTGTTTGAAGACGCGCAGGCTGGCGTAGAGGCTGCCCTTGCAGGAGGCTTCTACTGTGTGGGCATTGGCGATACAAACCTATTGCATCAGGCTCATCTGGTTATTCCTCATTTTCAAGCGCTGGCTATTGCCAATTTGTGGAAATCCTTATCTGATTTACCTGCAGAAGTTAAGCATTAAACCTCGTGATGATGAAAACTTTTGTGAAAGCCGACCCTTGGAAAATTATTCAGGAAACATTTCATCCTTCACAACAATTAGTGGCCGAAAGCCTTTTCAGCATTGGAAACGGACGTATGGGGCAACGCGGCAATTTCGAGGAAACATATTCAGGTCCTTCCTTGCAAGGCCATTATATAGGCGGCGTATATTACCCTGATAAGACCAAAGTAGGATGGTGGAAAAACGGCTATCCGGAATATTTTGCCAAAGTATTAAATGCACCTTCCTGGATTCAGATTTGCTGGAGCGTGGAAGGAGAAGAAGTGGATCTTTACCGCGCAAAAGCCGTCTCTGCCTTTTATCGGGAATTGAATATGCGGGAAGGCTATCTGAAACGGAGTTGCGTGATCACCTTGAGAAATGGCAAGCAGCTGCAGATTGACAGCCTGCGGTTTTGCAGCATGACCCATCATGAAGCAGGTGTGATTCAATACGCTATCACCCCGTTAAATTTCTCGGGACAAATCCAACTTCGCCTGCCCGTGGATGCACACGTGCAAAATGCTGATGCCAATTACCAGGAAAAATTCTGGGAGCATATCCACAGCTCCACTTCTCATGCCCATGCCTTTGTGGTTGCACGCACCAAGAAATCAAATTTTACAGTCAGTACCGGTATTCATGCGCGTATTCTTTTGGATAATATACCCCTACCGATAAGCTTTCAGGGAATTGCTGCTGAAAAATATGCTGCTCTTGAAGCCTCTGTGGAGGTGGAGCAAGGGAAAACCTATGTGATTGAGAAATATGCTGCTGTGTTGTCGTCCCTGAATCATCCGCCATCCTGCATCTTACAGGCCACGCAACAACAGTTAGCAAACTTTGTGCAGCTTGGCTTCCATCAGTTGTTGGCTGAACAAAAAAACTATTGGGCAGCGAAATGGCAAATGATGGATGTGCAAATTGATGGGGACGTAAAAGCCCAGCAAGGCATCCGGTTTAATATTTTTCAGCTGCACCAAACCTATACAGGCGACGATGAACGATTGAATATTGGCCCAAAAGGATTTACCGGCGAAAAATATGGCGGAGCCACCTATTGGGATACCGAAGCGTATTGCCTGCCTTTTTATTTGGCCACAGCAGGCCAGCAGGTAGCCCGCAATCTTTTGCTATACCGGTACCGCCATCTGCAAAAAGCCATTGAAAATGCAGCAAAACTGGGCTTCGGCAAGGGTGCAGCCCTGTATCCCATGGTAACCATGAATGGGGAAGAATGCCATAACGAATGGGAAATTACGTTTGAAGAAATTCACCGCAACGGCGCAATTGCTTATGCCATCTGGAATTACATCAATTACACTGGTGATGAAGCTTATCTGATTGACTACGGACTGGAAGTGCTGATTGCCATTGCCCGATTCTGGGCACAACGGGTAAACTGGAGTGAACCCAAACAACAATATGTGATTCTGGGCGTGACGGGCCCCAATGAATATGAGAACAATGTCAATAACAACTGGTACACCAACTATATTGCCTGCTGGTGCCTGGAATATGCCCATACTGCTATAGAATATGTGAAACAAAAAGCACCGGAAAAATTTTCCGCAATTTGTGCACACATTGCCTTCGATGAAACACAGGAGATTCCGCAATGGGAGCATATTCGCCAACACATGTATTTCCCCGAAGAGCCTTCATTGGGCATTTTCCTGCAACAAGAAGGATATCTGGACAAAGAACAACTGCTGGTGAGCGAATTAACACCAGAAGATCTGCCACTTTATAAGCACTGGAGCTGGGATCGCATCCTGCGTTCCTGTTTCATCAAGCAGGCTGATGTGTTGCAGGGTTTGTATTTTTTTGAAGATCGTTTCTCCATTGCGCAAATCCGGAAAAATTTTTATTTCTACGAACCCCGTACCGTACACGAATCCTCGCTTTCTCCCTGTATTCACAGCATATTGGCTGCTAAAATAGGGGATGAACAAAAAGCTTATGAGTTGTATCTGCGCACGGCAAGACTGGATCTGGACGATTACAATAAAGATACGGCCGACGGCTGCCATATCACCAGCATGGCCGGCACCTGGCTGAGTATCGTACAGGGCTTTGCCGGTATGCGGGTGAGGAGAGGAGCTTTGCATTTTCATCCCTTTATACCCCGCCACTGGCAAGCTTACGAGTTTCGCGTGCAATTCAGGGGAAACTGGCTCAGGGTGCGGGTTACCCGAAAGGAAATTTTGATCGAAAACCATGGAAATAAACCGTTGGAAGTGTTTATATTTGATCAGCCACACTGGATTGATGAGCAACATCAGGTATGTGTGCAACGAGTTTAATGGCTGAACATGGCTTCCAAACCCACTTCCATGGCTGCATCTGCACCGGTATTGCCGGCATCCCGCCTTACAGATTTTGATATTTCCTTGTTTCAGGCCGGCAAGCACTACCGGCTATATCAGAAACTGGGCTGCCATCTGGATGTATATGATCATCAACCGGGAGCTTATTTTGCCGTATGGGCGCCTTATGCAGAACAGGTGTCTGTGATCGGCACATTTAACGAATGGCAACCTCACCAGCATCCTCTATTTCCCCGCTGGGATCAGTCGGGCATATGGGAAGGGTTCATACCAGGTGTCAAAGCCGGAGATCTGTATAAATTCTTCATTCGTTCTCGTGACGGAGAGGTGCTCTACAAAGGTGATCCTTATGCTTTTCACTGGGAAACCCGCCCTAAAACTGCATCCATAGCCTGGCCACTGGATTACGAGTGGCACGATCAGCAATGGATGCAACAACGAGCAACATACAATGACCTGAAAAGCCCTTTTTCCGTTTATGAAGTGCATCTGGGCTCCTGGCGCAGGCCCGACCCCAATAACCATGAAGTGTTTTATTCTTACCGGCAGATTGCCGATCAGCTTGTGCCTTATGTGAAAGACATGGGCTTCACGCATGTGGAATTGATGCCCGTGATGGAACATCCCTTCGATGGTTCCTGGGGATACCAAATTACCGGCTATTTTGCGCCCACCTCCCGATATGGCACGCCACAGGATTTTATGTATCTCGTTGATGCTTGCCATCAGGCAGGTATTGGGGTTATTCTCGACTGGGTGCCCTCACATTTTCCGGGCGATGCCCACGGCCTGTTTCGTTTCGATGGCTCGCATGTGTATGAATATGCCGATATGCGCAAAGGCTTCCAGAAAGATTGGAATAGCTATATTTTCAATTATGCCCGCCATGAAGTGCGCTGCTTTCTGCTGAGCAATGCCATCTATTGGCTGGACCTGTATCATGTGGATGGCCTTCGGGTGGATGCCGTGGCTTCCATGATTTATCTGGATTATTCCCGAAAACAAGGAGAATGGATACCCAACGAGCGGGGAGGCAGGGAAAATTTAGAAGCAATTTCCTTATTGCAGGAACTCAATATCATCGTGTATGAACAATACCCCGGCACCCAAACCATTGCAGAAGAATCTACGGCATTTTACGGGGTGTCTAAACCCGTTTACCTGGGTGGGT
>JADGHY010000214.1 GCA_019683625.1 Thermoflavifilum sp.
CTCATATTCATTACCTAGTGTTTATGCCTTTAGTGATTACCTTTTCTGGGATTATTATGCTGATTGTGCTGATCGCATGGGTGAAGGCTGATACCTTTTTATCTTTCCTGTTGGTGAGTCTTTTCGTAGGATGGTGCAGCGGGATGGGGATTGATAAAATGGTGCAGGCCATAGAAACAGGTATTGGCAGCACATTGGGATCATTGGTGATCATCCTGGGGCTGGGGGCCATGCTGGGCAGGCTGGTAGCCGATAGCGGGGCAGCACGCCAGATTACAGATCAGCTCATCAAATGGTTTGGATTGCGCAATATTCGGTGGGGACTTGCTCTGGCCGGATTGATTATTGGTATTCCGTTATTTTATACGGCCGGTTTTGTGGTGGTGGTGCCTTTTATCTTTTCTATTGCTTATAGCACCCGATTACCCCTGTTATACATTGCCATTCCGATGCTTTCAGCCTTATCGGTTGCGCATGGTTTTCTTCCCCCTCATCCTTCTCCCACAGCTATTGCCATAGAGCTCCATGCCAACATTGGGAAGACTTTATTATACGGAATCATCATTGCTTTACCAGTGATTGCCATTGCAGGTCCGGTATTTGCAGGGAGATTAAAACAATATCATCCTGTTGTGAATGAACAAATGTTCAGGCCATCTGTTTTATCGAAAGATAAACTTCCCGGAATTGCCACGAGTTTTATCATTGCTTTGATGCCGTTGATCCTGCTCAGTTTATACACCCTCTGCACCATGTTCTTTTCATTATCAGGTCTTATCCTGAAAGCCATTCAATTTATTGGTAATGCTGATATAGCTATGCTTATATCGGTGATGGCTGCCATTGTTGAATTAGGTTTAAGGCAAGGGAAGCCTATGAAGGTGGTTGCACATGATCTGCAGGACGCTTTTCAACAAGTGTCCGGGGTGATGTTTATCATTGCAGGTGCAGGCGCATTTATGCAAGTGCTGCATGATGGTGGGTTAAATCACTATTTGTCGGTTAAGCTCAATGGATTGCATATTCATCCCTTGCTGATGGGTTGGATGATAGCTGCATTCATCAGGGTATGCATTGGATCGGCTACAGTAGCCGGGCTAACAACGGTAAGCATTTTACAGCCATTCTTGCAAAATACCCATGTATCACCCGAGTTGATGGTGCTCTCGATTGGTGCAGGAAGTTTGATGTTTTCTCATGTGAATGATGGTGGTTTCTGGTTATTTAAGGAATATTTTCAGCTTTCGGTGAAACAAACTTTTGCAACATGGAGCATCATGGAAACCATTGTATCTGTTGGCGGGTTGATAGGCGTATGGCTCTTGCATTTGTTAGGTGCATGAATGGATAATATTCATCTATCCAAGCAGTGAAGAGTTATGATGTTCAATAAAAATCATCAAAACAAAAATATTTTTTGCCAATGAAAAATGATAAGCATGGTTGATAAACCTCCTCATCAGTTACGCTTTTTTGACCTGACGATTATTGTCATTAGTCTGGTCATTGGTATGGGCATCTTCAAGGCACCATCGCTGGTAGCAGCAGAAAGCCATAATATTTTCATTTTCTTTGCAGCATGGGTATGCGGGGGTATCATTGCTTTAAGTGGGGCACTGACGTATGCAGAGATTGGATCCCGTTATCCTGTGATGGGCGGATATTACCGGATATTTGCATACAGTTATCATCCTGCTGTTGGATTTATCATTAACATCGTGATCTTAGTCTCGAATGCCATTTCAACAGCAGGTGTGGCTTTGATTGGTGCCGAATATCTGGTGCATGCTTTCTTCCCTGTTTATTGGCAAACGGCTGTTGTGCAACAAATAGTAGCTATCCTATCAATTCTCCTATTTTTTCTCGTAAATGTTTTTGGTTTGAGGATGAGCTCAGGCACTCAGAACCTGCTCATGTTGATTAAGTTGCTGATGATGTTGCTTTTGCTTGGATCTCTATTCGTCCCATTATCTCATCATTCAGAGGTTCCAGCATCCGCCATGCATTTGCCTCAGGGATCTTCTTTTCCGGAATTGATGCGATCATTAGGGGCTGCATTGATTGCCGTCACCTTTACTTATGAAGGATATCAACAAACTATAAATTTTGGTGCCGAGGTGCAAAGGCCCGGCCGCACGATTCCTATGGCTATTGCTGCTGCCATGGGCATCATCATTCCGTTGTATCTGGCCTTGAACCTGGCTTATGTGCGGGTTATCGGGTTTGATGAACTCCCTCATACACAGGCTATTGCCGCAAGGCTTGCCGGCATAGTATTCGGCAAGCTGGCCGATCAGTTGTTTTCCCTGCTGTTGTTTATTTCTGTGCTGGGCTATGTGAATGTTTCTCTGTTGTCTAACCCCAGGGTGATATTTGCCATGAGTGAAGATGGTATCTTGCCAAGCGTATTTACACATCGCCATACCCAAAAACAAGTTTTATTTCCGGCCCTTCTTATGTTTACGCTCATTTGCATTTCAGCCCTTTTTCTGTCCAATCAATTTAATGTGTTATTAAACTATACCATCTTTTTAGATTGCATAGGCATGGCATCATCTGCTGCCACCATTTTTTTTCTGCGCAATGCGGCTAAGCGAGAACAAGCAACCGATATGCTTTCTCCGGGCTACATGATGAAAGGATATCCTTGGATTCCTTTGTTTTTTATTGCATGTTATCTGGGAATTGCGGTAAGCATTGCTATGCAGGATATATTCACCGTATGGTTTAGCATAGGATTATCAGCCTTTTGCTGGCTGTTGTATGTGCTGTTTCGGAAAATGAAGATTCGTCGTTTGTAAATCAGGCGTGTGCCTCTAACCAGTTATTTCCGACTCCCACTTCTGCTACCACAGGAACCTGATGGGGCAGGGGTAAAGCTTCCTGCATTTCCCGGATGACGATTTTAGATACGGTATCAACCTCATCTTCAGGAACATCAAGCACCAATTCATCGTGTACCTGCAAGATCATGCTGCTCTTTAATTTTTTCATTTGCAGCTGATCGTGGATGCGAATCATGGCCAATTTAATCATATCGGCTGCGGTTCCTTGGATAGGCATATTAATCGCGTTTCTTTCGGCATATCCCCTCACGGTGTTGTTAGAAGAATGGATATCGGGAAGCCAGCGTTTCCTTCCGAGGAGGGTTTGCACATATCCATGTTTTTTAGCAAAAGCAATCTGTTGGTCCATATATGCTTTGATGCCGGGATATTGTTTGAAATAATTATCGATAAGCTCCTTGGCTTCGGTTCGTGAAATGCCCAGGTTTTGGGCCAAGCCAAAAGGCCCCTGTCCATAGATGATGCCGAAATTTACGCTTTTTGAACGATAGCGCATCTCTTTTGTGACCTTATCGATTGGCACACCAAACACCCGTGAGGCAGTCGCGGTGTGGATATCCAGTCCGTTTTTAAAGGCTTCAATCATGTGTTTATCCCCGCTGATGGCTGCAACAATACGCAGTTCAATTTGTGAGTAATCGGCCGATAGCAGTTGATTGCCTTTTTGTGATGGAATAAACGCTTTGCGAATCTCCCGCCCGCGATCGGTACGGATAGGGATGTTTTGGAGGTTTGGATTATTGGAACTCAGCCTGCCTGTAACGGCCACAGTTTGATTATAGGAAGTATGTATTTTCCCTGTGTGGGGATCAATCATTTCCGGCAATGCTTCCACGTAAGTAGATTGCAATTTGGTGATTTCGCGATAGGCTAAAATATCTACGACGATGGGATGTTTGGCAGCCAGTTTCATGAGCACGTCTTCACTTGTTGCGTATTGACCGGTACGAGTAGTTTTGGCATTTTCATCAAGCTTAAGTTTTTCAAACAATATTTCACCCAATTGTTTCGGCGAAGCAATATTAAAACGCGTTCCTGCCTGTTGGTAGATTTTTTCTTCCAGCTGGCGTGCTTCCCGGTTTAATTCTTTGGCATATTCGCGCAAGAACTCCACATCAATCTTCACACCGGTATATTCCATCTCTGCCAATACCGGAATCAAGGG
>JADGHY010000215.1 GCA_019683625.1 Thermoflavifilum sp.
GCCATTGCCTGCGCACGCAGATCATTAACCTGTGTGAATTAAAACATAAAACACGGGAGTTGCATCAACTCGATTTTGAAACCGGCAGCCTGGATATGTTAAAAAAAATTGTGGAGTCAACAAAAGGGATAACGATATTGCCGGAATTAGCCGTACGATATCTTCCCGCCCATCAAAAAAAATGGATCCGCTATTTTAAGCCGCCGGCTCCTGTTCGGGAAATCAGCCTTGTCGTGCATCCGCATTATGCCAGAACCCGCATGTTGCAGGCTTTAATACATACGATCCTGGCACATATTCCAGATCACATGAAATCGAAAAAACAAAAGGAAATTATTCCGGCTACGCTTCCGGAAGAATCATAACAGATTTAGTTCAACAATCTTCTTACCCGCAATGACAACTCTCTTGGATTAAAAGGTTTGGTGACATAATCGTTCGCTCCCAGCCGAAAGGCATCTAATACACTGGCTTCTTCGCCTGAGGCACTTAATACCAAAATAGGGATTGTACTCTGCAACTGTTGCCGAATATGCTGAACCAGCTGGGTACCATCCATCTCGGGCATCATCAAATCGGTGATCAACATATCAGGCTGTAGTTGATTCAACTGCTCTAGTGCTTTTTTCCCGTTTTCACACAATATGGTTTGATATCCTTCTTTTTTCAATACCTGTCCGAGTGTTTTCAGCAACAACGGATCATCTTCCACAACCAGAATCGTCTTCATGAGGCAAGGTTTTCCGGCAACAATATACTAAAACGAATTAAAACTAAAATACAGGTATCCAAATGAAAACCGCCTGCAGATTTTTTGCAAATTTTTTACGCCTGATAGGAATGGTTAGAGGAAGAAGCAAGCTTCACACGAAGTGCTTCGGCTTCCCGTTGAAGAGGTTACAGATATTGCTGAAGCAGGGTCTTTGCCTGTTGAATATGGCTAAGCAGATGATCATCTTGCTGATGGGCTGCCTGTTGTTCAATATGCTTCATAATCTCCAGCAATGCATGCATGTTCAACAGGCCCAGGCTGCTTTTCAGGCGATGGGCCTTTTCGCGTATTTGTACAAAATCCTTTTGTGCATAAGCCTTCTGAATCTGATCGAGCGTCTCGGGAGCGGTTTGCAAAAATAAATCCAGCACTTCCAGCATGTATTGATCATCGTCCAGCTCCCGGATGGTGCTTAAATCATACCCGTTGGAATACTCAGCCGATGCAGGGGACTGAGAAGAAGTGGATGCCGAAGAAGTGCGATCGGGCAGCAACTGATGAATGGCTTGCAGGATATCCTTGGGGGTAAATGGTTTTCGGATGCAGGCATTGGCTCCTTCCTGATAAGATCGCTCCTCTTCTTCACTTAACACGGCAGCCGTCATGGCAATAATAGGAATATTGAGCTGCATATTTTTGCGAATATGCTGAACGGTTTGATAGCCGTTCAACATAGGCATGCGCATGTCTATCAACAACAAATCATAATGGGGATTTTCTTCCAGGCGATGAATCACCTCTCGGCCATTATCTACGGTATCAACCTCTGCGCCCATCCTGTGCAGGAGACGCGAGATAAATTTCTGATTCACATAATTATCTTCTCCCACCAACACGCGGAGCCCCTGCAGGGAAACTGTGGGCATAACCACCTGGGATGTGGACTGTTGTTCAGAGGAACGATCAAGAGAGTAAGGAATGGAAACGGTAAACACACTGCCCTTGCCCGGTTCGCTTGTCACCTCAATATGCCCATGCTGCAGATTCACCAGGTATTGCGTGATAGACAATCCCAATCCTGAGCCCCCATATTTGCGGCTGATAGCGGCTTCGGCCTGGGTAAAACTTTCGAAAATTTGTTGAATCCGATCGGCAGGTATGCCAATGCCACTATCGGCCACTGAAATATGGATGATGACCTGATCCTCGGTTTCTGCAGGCAAAGACTTGACTTCAACCCGAACAAAACCCGCTTCCGTAAACTTCATCGCATTGCCTACCAGATTCACCAGAATTTGTTTCAGCCTGTGCGGATCACCAATTAAGCGATCTGGTACATCGGCAGCACAGTTCACTTCAAATTGCAACTTCTTTTCTGCCGCCCGGAAATGGAATAGGTGATCTACAGATTGCAGGATTTCTCTCAGCGAAAACGGCAGCTTTTCAATGATGAGCTTACCCGCCTTGATCTTCGACAGATCAAGCAAGTCATTGATAAGCGTTAAAAGCGTATCGGCCGCTTCCTGAATGGATCGCAAAAATTCCTGTTGCTCTGCAGTGAGGGAGCTGCTGCTCAACAGATAAGTCATGCCCACAATCCCCTGCAGCGGTGTGCGCATCTCATGGCTAATGGTGGTTAAAAATTGTTCCTGAAATTTTTCTGCTTCTTCGGCACGCTGTTTTGCTTCAACCAGTTGTTGCTGGTATTGAATCAAATCGGTGATGTCGGTGGCAATACCGCATAATCCAAAAATTTTCTGCTGCCCGTCTTTTAACGGGAATTTGGTAATCAGGAAATGATGCGGTTCGTTGTTTACATAAATGATTTCTTCTGTTTTGTCGATACTGGCTCCTTGATAAATGCGATTGTCGCTTTCATGATAACGTTGGGCCAATTCGGGTGTAGTGATATCAAAATCAGTTTTGCCGTATACCTGAGCTTCCGTTACTTGTAAGGTATCTTTAAAAGCCTTATTGACGAATTGATAGCGATGCTCAAGGTCTTTGATAAAGATCAGGGAAGTGGTGTTGTCCATCAATGCCTCCAGCAGGTGCTGATTTTCGCGCCGCTGGCGTTCTGCCTGGCGCAGTCGCATCAGCATTTCTTTCCGTTCCGTGGTATCGAGTACTACACATTGCAATCCGGCCGGCTCTTCCTCTTCCAGCAACAGGGTGGAAAACATCCGAATCCATTTTTCCTTCCCATCTTTGGTGAGGATGGGAAAATCAAGTGAAGTATCGGATAATTTATTTTCAAATTGCCGCAAGTAAAACTGTGTAACCCGCTCGTGCCAGTCGGGATGCACCAGCACCTTGTAACTTCTGCCAAGCAGTTCTTCGGGCTTGTATCCGGTGAGTTGTTGCACCCTTCGGCTGATGAAGGTAAAACGCCCATCCAGATCGGTTGTGAAAACCACTACCCGCACACCTTCGATGAGCTTGCGATACCGGGCTTCATTGGCCAACGCTTCCTGCTCGGCCTTCCTCCGCCGGACTTCATCTTGCTTCAACTGCCACAAGCCGGCCAACACAAACAGGAAAAAGCAAATGCTGGCCACCAACGTATACACCACCAACCTGCGGGAAATATGCTGATAAGACTGATCGCGCAGGTATAACAACTGATTTTCTTCCCTTTCTATGCTTCGCAGGGTATGCACCCAGCCGGCCGTCTGCCCAGAAGAAGGCTTGAACGATGAGGATGATAAAGGATGCCCGAATATCGTTAATAAGGAATCCACTCTTTTGCTTTGCCGGAGATTATCGCTCACTAACCGATGCAATTGCTGCAGCTCATTCACCACCGCATGGCGCCATGCCTCCCCTGGAAAAGAAGAAACGGAAAATCTTGCTGAAGCAATTCCTGCAAACGCTGGGTATGGGCAAGTACATCATAGCTGTGTTGTACCTGTTTGCGCTCGGCTTCAAACTGCCTATAGTAGGTAAGTGCGCTGACGATGAAATATAAAAACAATCCCAGCGCAAGGATAATGAATATGGAAATGCGTTGCCTGAACAACATGGTTTAATAGGATAGGTTGATGGTACACATATACGAAATCTCTTCTTGTGCTGATGCGAAAATTAAAAAATTTTTCATACCTGGAAAACAAAATATAATCATGTTTTTTAATTTATTGAAAAGTGGAGTTTGTTTCGGCGATTAAAATTTTTAACCCTCATAATGCCAAACAAAAATGGGTTAGCTCAGCTGATTTTGCCGGGCGAAGGATTTCCCTTTATCTTTGTCCAATACAGCTGTTTTAAAGTACATCATTATGGG
>JADGHY010000216.1 GCA_019683625.1 Thermoflavifilum sp.
CCTATAAAGCTGAGAAGGAACAGGCCCAGATGATTGCTTTGTCTAAATCTGAGGAGGTGCGAATTGTATTAAGCCAACAAAACATTACCCTGGAACGCATGGTGAAAAAACGTACTGAAGATCTGGAAAGAGCTAACCTGGAACTTACGCAAACCCTTAAAAATCTGCAGGAAGCTCAGGTGCAGCTTATCCAGGCTGAAAAAATGGCTACACTCGGACAGCTAACCGCTGGCATCGCCCATGAAATCAACAACCCGATTAACTTCGTCAAATCCAATGTCAAGCCCCTGCAAATGGATTTGTATGATCTCATTGCCCTCATCCAAACATACGAAAAACAACTGCAACTGCTGCTTCCGGCTCATGCCATGGAAGAAATAGAAGCCATCAAAAAGAAAATCAACTATCCGGAACTCATCGAAGAAATTCGGCTGCTGTTAAAAGGCATTGAAGAAGGAGCGGAACGAACAGCTGAAATCATTCGCGGATTACGCATCTTTAGCCGGCTTGATGAAAGTGAACTCAAAAAAGCAGATATTCATGAATGCATTGAATCAACCCTGATTTTGCTCAGAGCCTCCATACCCGATAATGTGATAGTGGAAAAACATTATGGCCAACTTCCTCTTATTGAATGTTATCCCGGTAAAGTGAATCAAATGCTTATGAACCTGCTTACCAATGCTATCCATGCCATTAAAAGCAAAGCCGTTCACGCACCTGAAGGAGAAAAAATTATTATTACCACCAGTATGGAGGCCGATGGTAAGCATATTCGCATCAGTGTGGCTGACACCGGTACGGGCATGACTCCGGAAATCAAACAAAAAATCTTTGAACCTTTTTTCACCACCAAGGAGGTGGGTGAAGGCACCGGACTGGGACTGCCTATCGTGTACAGCATCGTGGAGAAACACGGTGGGAAAATTTTTGTGGAAACCACTTATGGAAAAGGATCAGAATTTATCATAATTTTACCCACCACCCCAAAACCTGTCATGCAGACTCAGGAGGTGAAGGATCAAAACATGTAGTGTATGCCTGCTGAACGCATCCGGATATTGTATGTTGACGATGAAGTCAATAACCTTGCAGCTTTCCGTGCCACTTTCCGACGGGATTATGACGTGTTCACTGCCCCACATATCGATGAGGCCTATCAGATTCTCAGCCAGGAACAACCCATTCATCTGGTGATTGCCGATCAACGGATGCCAGGCATGACCGGCGTAGAATTCTTAACCGATATCCGCAAAAAATATCCCGATCCCTTACGCGTATTGCTTACTGCCCACATGGATCTGGAAGCTTTGATAGAAGCAGTAAATGAAGGCCGTATCTACCGCTACATCCGCAAACCCTGGAACGAAGCCGAATTGCACAACACCATTCACAACGCTTATGAAATTTATATGACGCGGGTGGAACTGCGGGAGAAGATGCAAATGTTGGAAAAAACCAATGATGAACTGAGCCGCTTTATTTACAGTGCCTCCCATGATCTTCGCTCGCCGTTAATGTCTGTTCTCGGCATCTTGAACCTGGCTAAAATGGATCAGTCGGTAGTAGATCCCAACGGATACCTGAAAATGATTGAAACCAGTGTGTTGCGGCTGGACGATTTTATCCAGAAAATCATTGAATATTATAAAAATTCCAGGCTGGAAGTTGAGCATGAGCCAGTAGATTTTCGGCAGCAAATCGAAGATGCCATAGCCAGCTGCCAGCATATGCATCCTGCGGTGGAATTTAAAATTGATGTGGATCAGCCCGTGCCATTTGTGGGGGATAATTTCCGCATCAGCGTGGTGCTCAATAACCTGATTTCTAATGCAATCAAGTATCAGAAACCTGATGCACAAAATCCCTGGGTAGCCATCCGGGTGAAAGTAAATCCTCAGGAAGCCTGGATTCGGGTATCGGATAATGGCATTGGCATCATTCAGGAGCATTTGCAGAATATCTTTAAAATGTTTTTCCGCACCAAGAGTTTAAACAAGCCGGGGGCGGGTATCGGTTTATATATTGCCAAGGAAGCGGTTAGCCGTATGGGAGGCACAATAGACGTGCATTCTGTGTATGGTGAAGGCACCAGCTTCGAGGTGCATCTTCCGAATTATTCCGGACATGAAATGCATGCCCACCATTCAGCTGCAGAATAGTTAAGCCAAACTAATGCACCTGTTTTCCCTTTCTCATGGAAAAGGCGTAAACTTGTACATCTCAATCGCATCACATGAAAGCTTGGCAGGATTACATCGCAGCTCATCAGCAGCGCTTTATTGATGAATTGTGTAGCTTACTTCGGATACCCTCCATCAGCACGGATTCTACCTATCAACAGGATGTTCAACGGTGTGCCGAACTGGTAAAACAATATTTGCAGCAAGCCGGTGCGGATGTGGTGCAAGTATTTCCCACAGCAGGCCACCCGGTGGTATATGCCAGCAAGCATGTGGCCGACCAGCTGCCCACTGTGCTCGTGTATGGCCATTATGATGTACAACCCGTGGATCCCATTTCCCTGTGGCATCATGATCCGTTCGATCCCTTGATTCGCGATGGCCGTATCTATGCCCGAGGTGCCAGTGACGACAAGGGACAATTTTTCATGCATGTGAAAGCCCTTGAACTGATGACCCATACCCAAACCCTACCGGTGAATTTGAAATTTATCATCGAAGGGGAAGAAGAAATTGGTTCCAGGCATCTGGCCGAGTTTGTGCAACAGCATCGGGACATGTTAAAGGCCGACGTGGTGCTGGTAAGTGATACAGCCATGATTAGCCTGCAGCAGCCCTCTATTGATGTGGGCGTACGGGGCCTGGCTTATGTGCAGGTAGAAGTCACAGGGCCTGACCATGACTTGCACAGCGGTGTATATGGTGGCGCTGTGCCTAATCCGGCTACCATTCTTTGCCAGATGATTGCCCAACTGCATGATGCAGATCATCGGGTGAATATCCCCGGATTTTATGATGGGGTGGAAGAACTTTCTGCTGAAGAACGTGCCCTCTTGGCCCGTGCACCATTTGACCTGGAACAATTTAAACGGGAAACCGGTGTGCGGGATGTTTGGGGCGAAAAAGGTTATACAGTTCGCGAACGGATTGGTATCAGGCCCACACTGGAAGTCAATGGTATCTGGAGTGGATACACCGGTGAGGGAGCAAAAACGGTGTTACCAGCAAAAGCTTATGCTAAGATATCGTGTCGGCTGGTTCCCCACCAGGATCATCAACAAATAACAGAATTGCTTAGCCGGCATATCAAAAACATGGCCCCTCCATCTGTACGGGTTGAGGTAAAAGCCTTGCATGGAGGTGATCCGTATGTGTTGCCCATGCAACATCCGGCCTATCGGGCAGCAGCCCGGGCGCTAAAAGCCACGCTGGGCAAAGAGCCTGTGCCCCTGAGGGGAGGAGGCAGCATCCCCATCACGGCGGTGTTTCAAAAAATCTTAGGCGTGCATACCGTGTTTTTGGGCTTTGGATTAGACGATGATTGCTTGCATGCCCCCAATGAAAAATTTGATCTGGCCAACTACCTCAAAGGCATCGAAACTATCCCTTATTTTCATCAATATTTTGCAGAAGAAATGAAGGCCTGATTTAGGCTTGGGAATCACATTCCTCCTGAGGCAATTTAAACCACAGCCTTGGTGTTTGTTGCGGCGAAGGTCAAGGCGCAAAAATGCGTTTTTTCATCTATCTTTGTCGGCCACTGATATCATCCACTATGCCCCGATCTGCACATGCTGATGTTCTTCCTGGAGAAAAGCTGCTCGACATTGCACACCAATTTGGTACACCGGTATATGTGTACCATGCTGAAAAAATACAGAAGCAATATGAAAAGATGAAAAAGGCTTTTCAAAAAGCTCCTGTGCAGATTTATTATGCTTGTAAGGCATTGACCAATATTAATATCCTAAAATTCATGCGGCAGCTGGGTACAGGCCTTGATACGGTATCGATTCAGGA
>JADGHY010000008.1 GCA_019683625.1 Thermoflavifilum sp.
GTAATCACCAGAAAGGGTTGAATTTCAATAAGCAAAGAACCCTTAGGCCTGTCCTGAAGCCGGTCACGCTGCGGATCAAAGGGAATGAATTGCTTAGTTTTATCTACGGTAAATGTACCTTCCGTGAGCGGAATAATTTTTGCCATACCTAAAAACGTTGAGAAAGATTATCTTAATATCTTCTGCCTATCGGCATCAAGCCGAATCAATATAAAAAGCATCATGGTAAATGTCATCATGGAAGATCCTCCATAACTCAGCCAGGGCAAAGGTATGCCAATTACCGGCGCCAGGCCAATGGTCATACCAATATTGATGGTTACATGAAAAAACAATATGCTGGCCAACCCGTAAGCATATACCCTGCTGAAGGTAGAACGCTGGCGCTCAGCAATAGTAACAATGCGGAACAGCAACATGAGGTACAATCCCAGCAATACCATGCTGCCCAGAAAGCCAAAATCTTCTCCAACGGTGCAGAAAATAAAATCTGTGCTTTGTTCCGGCACAAACTCATAGCGTGTCTGTGTGCCTTTTAAATAGCCTTTCCCCCACAGCCCTCCGGAGCCAATGGCTATTTTAGATTGCAACACGTTGTAACTCGATTTCGGACTCACTTCCTTGCCCAACATCACATTGATGCGGCTCACCTGGTAGGGCTTAAGCACATGTGTGAAAATGAAGGGCACAATTTGCATCACAAACACGCTGCAAAAACCCCAGATCAGCAATATCAGCAGTAACCGTTCAGGATGACGGCGAAAACTGCGCCGCATCAGGTAAATTAACAAAGCCGCCGCAACGCTGAACAGGATAAGTAAAATATGTTTTTCCACCAACAATGCCGAAAGCACCAACACAATGGCCGAAAAGCCAACGATGAGGATAATGCCCGGCAAACCTTCCCGATATAATACCAGGAAGAATGATAAATAAACCAGTGCTAAACCCGTTTCAGATTGCAAGACAATGATGGCTGCCGGCAGCAAAATCAAGCCAATAGCAATAAGCCTGGCACGAAGCGTAGAAAAATCCACATCCAGGCGGGAAAGATATTTTGCCAGGGCCAAATTGGTAGTAAGCTTGGTAAATTCAGCCGGTTGAAATTGGAAACTACCAATGACAAGCCAGGAGTGAGAACCTTTAATATCTTTTCCGGCCACCAACACCAACAACAGCAACAGAATGCCAAAAACATACAGGAGATTGGCCAGCGCAGGGAAAATTTTGCTATCGGCCAACAAAATACCCAGTGCTAACACCAGGGAAACACATACCCACATCAGCTGCCGGCTGTAATTTTTACTGAGGTGCCAGAGATTATACCACACATCTTCACCGGGGCGATGTTCTACGGCAAAGATGGAAAATAAGCCGATAAGCACCAGGATGAAATACAAGGCAATCAACATCCGGTCAATCCCTGGCTTAATCAAATCTGCCGATGTGTGTACGCGTGTATCCACAAAAGTTCAGTTTATCGCATGGCCGTGTGCCGAGCGGTGAATTTACTCGCCGTGGTGAGTTTACTCGCCGTGGCGAGTTTACTCGCCGAGGCGAGTTTATCCCGCACCTGATTTAAAGAATCTATCCTGCGCTTTTTTTCCAGGATATACGCTGGAATCAAATTCGCTTCCGTGATGCGCCGCAACAGGGGCAAACGATCCGTGGCAATACTGTCGCGCAAGTATTTCTCAATCATCAGGCTGCCTATTGGCGCTGCCCAGCTGGCACCAAAACCTGCATTCTCAACCACCACGGCAATAGCAATTTTCGGATGCTCACGGGGAGCAAAAGCCGCAAACAACGAATGGTCTTTCAAGGCCACCCGTTTGCCGTTGATAATGGCATAATTCTGTGCCGTACCGGTTTTCCCGCAAATGGTAATGCCCGGAATAGCGGCGATGGTGGCTGTGCCACGCTCTACCACAGCAGCCATCGCACGGGTCACAATTTCATAGTCCGTGTCCGATACATTGGCAGCAATCCGGTGCGGAACCAGATGCCTGCGATAAAAATCCGGATCTCCCTCCACACTGTCTACCACATGAGGGGTAAAATAATATCCATGATTGGCAATGATACACATCACATTGGCCAACTGCAGAGGCGTTTCGGTAATCTCGCCCTGGCCTATGCCGAGCGATACAATGGTACAGGAATTCCAATGCCCTTTCCCAAAAATTTTGTTGTAATGTGCGGTATCGGGAATATACCCACTGTATTCTCCCGGTAAATCAATGCCCAGTTTTTTCCCCAGACCAAAATCGCTCACATAACGATGCCATTCCACCAGCCCCAATGCCGGCTTTCGTGCTTTATCCACAATGAAACGAAATACCTGAGAAAAATAAGAGTTACACGAATAGGCAATAGCATTGTACAGGTTAGAAGCATGTCCCGGAAAGCTTTCCGTGCATTTAATCGGCCGGCCACATCCCCAGTACACACCCCGGCAATCGTATCCATATTGGGGAGTAATCACGCCTTCATGTAGGGCTATGAGGGCATCCACGGGTTTAAAGGTTGATCCGGGCGGATAGGTCGCCTGAATCGGACGATTAAACAAGGGCAGTTCCGGATTGGTAAACAGCCGTGCAAATTTCTTGTTGCGTTCGGCACCACTTAATTCATTAGGATCGTAGGTGGGACTGCTCACCATGGCCAGAATACCGCCCGTATTGGGATCAATGGCCACTATGCTTCCGATCTTGTTTTGCAACAATTGTTCCCCTAATTGTTGCAATTCAATATCCAGCGAAAGATACAGGCTTTTGCCAGCCACAGCCGGCGTATCGTATATGCCCCCTGCATAAGAGCCCTGGATGCGGTTTCGGGAGTCGCGTACCAGATAAGCTACCCCTCGCTGCCCCCGCAAAATATCTTCGTAGCTTCGTTCTAAACCGGTTTTGCCAATAAAATCGCCAGGCTGGTAAAAACCATCAGAACGCCTGATGGTAGCAGAATCAACTTCCCCGATATAGCCGAAAATATGTGCCCCGGCATGAAAGGGATAATTGCGTACCGGCCTTTCAACCAGTTCAAATCCCGGAAATTGATACAGATTTTCTTCAATGCGGCCATACACATCGGGTGGTAATAACTCGGCAAATACCGATTGCCGATAGCGGGAATTGCGTACAATAATTTTCTCCATTCGTTCCCGAAAACTGGCGGTATCTATACCCAGCAATTCACACAAAAAAGCTGTATCCAGATGTTTTACTTCCGATGGCGTCACCATCAGATCATACAAGGCTGTATTGTTCACTACCACACGCCCATGCCGATCATAAATAACACCTCGCGTGGGATAAATTAATTTGCGCACAATAGCCTGTGCATTGGCCAGCTGGCGGTATTTTTTCTCGATCACCTGCAAATAAAACAGTCGGGCCGCTATGATGATAAACACACCAATGAATATCAGCCGAATAATGTTTTTCCTGGATTGGTGAAATTCAGCCATACGTCCAATTGCTACTGCTTCTGAAAATTCTGCGACCGGAGATTGCCTGCAAACCTAATGAAAACCTGCAGGTAAAACTGCTTTAATCTATTTTGTTTTGATCAGGAAAAGGACCTTCGTTTGAGTCGTTTTTCAAAAAATAACAATCCATACACAAAAATCAACAGCAGGGTAATGAGCGTAGAGAATAAAATTTTCATCGCCAGATAACGCGGCGCCTGAAAATCAAATACTTCTAAAGTAAAATAAATCACATGATGAATGAGCACCAACATGCCTGCATAAAAGATAAACTTGGTGGTGCCCATGGTGGCAGGAGAAGGCGAACGACTGGTATCTTCAAAACCACCCTGGGGGGAAAGCATGCCAATCAGGAAAGGACGGAGATAGGCTACTGCAGCACAAGCTGCTGCATGCAACCCGGGGGTGTGCATGAAATTGTCCAATACCCAACCCGTGGCCGTACCAATGATGAGCAGCAGCCAACGCGGTGTTTGAAAAGGTAAAAGCAAAATAAACAACATATACAAATACGGCTGCACCAGCCCATTCAGCATAATGTTGTTCAGGATAAATACCTGAACGAACATCAGCAACACAAAGCGGATGATATTTTTCAACAATTCGCTCATGGCGAAGGAATATGGGATTCAAGCTGCAATTGCTCGGGTGCCTGAAGGTTTTCAATCACGTACACATACCTGAGCCTGCTGAAAGCGGTAGCCAGCCGAATACGGGCAATCTGAAAATTGCTGGCAGGTTGATGCCCAACCTTTTCTACGTATCCAACCACAATGCCTGGTGGGAACATCACCGAAAAGCCACTGGTCACTACCGTATCATTCCGATACAAGGTTACACTCCGTGGAATGTCGGAAAGCAAGGCTGTGGCCGGGTTTTCACCATCCCATCGTACATAGCCTATATCGCCCGTTCGTTTCAGCCGCACACTTAACCTGAAATCTTTATGCAATAATGACATCACCAGGGCATAATGATCGCTGGCACGCACCACCACACCTGCCACTCCCTGAGCACTCACCACACCCATGTTGGCATGCACGCCTTCCAGCTTGCCCCGATGAATGGTGATATAATTGCTGGCATGGACGATGCTGTTGTTCACCACCTCAGCAGGATAGTACAGATATTGCCGGTGATGGGCCGTGTCGCGGATAAGCCTTCGGGAAGTATCGGGAAAGCTGTAGTCCTGTGCCAGCTGATTGCGCAGGCGGGTATTTTCTGCCAACAGGCTATCATTGACCTGCCGGAGTTGAAAATATTGCATCACATCGGCATAATGCTGGTAAAGCTTTCCCATCCATTCTTCTGAAAACTGCAGAAACCAGGCTTGCTGGAATGGGTTCTGGCTGAGTACCTTGCTCAAGCATATCGCTTCAATGGCTATGAACAACAGCAGGTTAAAGTAGCGCCGGATGAATAGGATCAGGTTACGCACAGCCTTGGTTTATGCAGCAAACAGATGATGCAAGCCATTCAGGCTATTGCATCAGAAACGGGTATTTGCCAATATGTTTTAATGCAATGCCTGTGCCTCTGACTACCGCCCGCAGCGGATCGTCGGCCACATGAACCGGAAGTTTGATTTTCTGCGCCAGCCTTTTGTCGAGGCCCCGCAACAAGGCACCGCCTCCGGTCAAATACAAACCCCGACGATAAATATCGGCAGCTAGCTCAGGAGGCGTGGTTTCGAGCGCCTTTAAAATGGCTTCTTCTATTTTGAAAATGGACTTATCAAGGGCTTCTGCAATTTCCTGATAGGAAACCATGATTTGCTTGGGAATGCCTGTCACCAGGTCACGCCCGTTCACCGGAATATCATCGGGCGGATTATCCAGCTCTTTAAGTGCCGAGCCCACCTGTACCTTGATCTGTTCGGCCGTACGTTCCCCGATCAGCAGGCTGTGATACCGACGCAAAGCCTCCATGATATCGGCCGTAAACTCATCCCCGGCAATGCGGATAGACTGGTCGCAAACAATTCCGGCCAGCGCAATCACCGAAATACCCGTTGTGCCACCCCCGATATCGATGATCATATTCCCTACCGGCTCTTCCACATCAATGCCAATGCCCAATGCTGCCGCCATAGGCTCGTGTATCAGATACACCTCCTTGGCGCCCGCCTGTTCAGCAGAATCGCGCACGGCACGCTTTTCCACCTCTGTGATACTTGAAGGGATGCAAATGACCATGCGCCAGCTGGGTGTGAAAAATGGCTTTTTGGGATACACCATCTTAATCATTTCCCGCAACATGCCCTCGGCAGCATTGAAATCGGCTATCACGCCATCTTTCAACGGCCTGATGGTCCGGATATACTCATGCGTCTTCTCATGCATCATCATGGCCTTTTTGCCAACGGCTATGATCTTACCGGTAGACCGCTCTATGGCCACAATGGAGGGCTCATCCACTACTACCTGATCGTTATGGATAATTAAGGTATTGGCTGTACCTAAGTCAATCGCCAGATCTTGTGTCATGAAGTTTAGGAATCCCATAGGAAAAAGCAACGTAGTATGAAAACGTAAAGAAATGAAAATTGTGTTGCAAAATTGGGATAATTTTTAAGAAATAGGGCTGATGCCCTTTATTTTTGAGATGCTGCATCCGACAAAAATTCCCAACCAATATCGCGCCTGAAATATTTCCCTTCGAACTGCACTTCAGTAGCTAATTGAAGGGATTTTGCCTTTGCCTCAGGCAGATCTTTTGCCAGGGAGGTGATGGCCAGCACACGCCCGCCTGCGGTTACCAGCTGGCCTTGCTGCCGGGCAGTACCTGCGTGAAACAGATAACACCCTTCCGGTAAATGGGCCGGTAGCTGAAGCGGAAGCCCCTTGCGGTAATTTCCGGGATAGCCGCCCGAGGCCAACATGAGCGTTAGTGCATGTTCATCAACAAAGGAAAGCTGCATCTGGTGAAGCTTACCTTGTTGCGCCAGCATAAACATCTCCATCAGGTCGTTTCGGATACGAGGTAAGATGGCTTCTGTTTCCGGGTCTCCGAGCCTACAGTTGTATTCAATCACATAAGGATCACCATTGACCACCATCAGTCCCAGAAACAGAAAACCCCGATAGGGATATCCTTCCTGCCGCATGCCCGCCAAGGTAGGGAGGATGATCCGGGTTTCTACTTTTTGTGTGAAAATGGCATCCACAAAGGGCACGGGCGACACGGCTCCCATGCCACCTGTATTTAATCCCGTATCTCCTTCTCCAATGCGTTTGTAATCCTTCGCTTCGGGCAACAGCAGGTAGTGATGTCCATCGGTAAACAAAAACATAGAAACCTCTATCCCTTCAAGATATTGTTCCACCACCACACGCTGGCTGGCCTGCCCGAATTTCTCATGGCGCAGCATGGCCTCAAATTGCTGAATAGCTTCATCCCTATCCCGGCAAATCAGTACGCCTTTCCCTGCAGCCAACCCATCGGCCTTCAGTACCACGGGCAACGGATGCTGGCGCAGATAAGCTATGCCGGCCTCCAGTTCTTCCCTATGAAACACGCGATATGCTGCAGTGGGTATGCCATGGCGCTGCATGAAGGCCTTGGCAAAGGCCTTGCTGCCTTCCAGCTGGGCTGCAGCCTGCGAAGGACCTACAATATGAAGGGATGGAAGGCTGGCCAGGCCAGATAGCCTATCGGCAATACCTGCCACCAGCGCCTCTTCTGAACCCGGCACCACCATGTCAATCCGTTGCTCCCGGCAAAAATCCGCTAATTCTGCAAAGGACAAGGGCGAAATAGGAATATTTTCGGCCAGCATGGCGGTACCCGCATTGCCCGGAGCCACGAACAAGCCATCACAGTATTTGCTCTGGCTAAGTTTCCATGCCAGGGCATGCTCACGCCCGCCACCGCCTAAGATCAGGGTACGCATTTTTTTCTGCAAAGAAAAGGGATTCACCTTGTTTGTCTGAACCAAAAATGATTTTTATAGTATTTTACGCTGTTAAAAAGCCCGTCTCCATCATGAGCAGCACGGGATTTTCTGATGTCATCACACAAAATCGCTTTGTTTATGGAAGCTAACTTATCCACGAAAAAAGGCCACCATCCTGGCCTGTATGTATTGTTCTTTACCGAAATGTGGGAAAGGTTTGGCTACTATCTCATGGTAGGCATTTTTCTGCTGTATTTGATTGATCCCGTCAGCCATGGGGGAAAGGGTTTCGATACGCGAAGGGCAGCCGATCTGGTAGGTTCTTACATTGCCCTGGTGTACCTGACACCGTTCATTGGCGGATTGCTGGCCGACCGCTACCTGGGCTACCGCCGGGCAGTGATTCTGGGAGGCATTTTGCTGGCTTGTGGATATTACGGACTGGCCTTGCCGGGCGACACGGCCATGTATGTGTCTTTGCTGCTGATTATTGTGGGTAATGGATTTTTCAAACCCAACATCAGCACTATCCTGGGCAATTTATACAATCGCGAAGATCTGCGGCCTAAAAAAGATGTTGCCTACAATATTTTTTATATGGGCATCAACCTGGGGGCCTTTGTATGCAATTTCGTAGCGGCTTATATGCGCAATCATTTTGGCTGGGGGTATGCTTTTGCGGCAGCAGGCGCCGGGATGACCATTGGGCTCATCTGGTTTATTTCCGGCATGCGCTACATCAAGGAAGGGGATGTAAAAAAGCCTGTTCAGCCGGAAGACATGCCTTTGAGCAAGATTTTGGGCTACGTGTTTTTACCGGCAATCATTGCCGCGACCATTGGATATTTTTTCAGCAGTTTCACGGGCCATACCCTGTTTGGTACCCGGTCTAACGATGCCTTCATGTTTGCCTGCGTGCCCATCATTATTTTCTACGGCAGCTTGTATTTCCGCGCCAGCCGGGAAGATAAACGCGGGCTGGGCGCTTTGTTTGCCTTTTTCCTGGTGTCTATAGTATTTTGGGTGATTTACAATCAGAACAGCACGGGACTCACCATCTGGGCTGATCAATACACGAACCGGCACATGCCACCGGCACTGGAGAAAATCGCCAAGCCTTTTGGTATGCTGCAGACCGTGACTACCGACTCACAAATGGTGGTGAAGGTGGATCAATATTTCCGGACAGAAACCAATGCACAGGGCACCACGGTGATGGTAAAGGGTATTGACCCTTATTTTCAAAACCTGCCTAAGCGCGAGTGGCCAGCCGATGGGAAACTGCATTTGCTTTCCACGGAAATCTTTCAGTCGGTCAATCCCTTTTTTATCATCGTATTCACGCCTTTGCTGGTAGGCCTTTTCAGCAGGCTGCGCCGAAAAGGCAAGGAACCCACCACACCGATAAAGGTTACCCTGGGTATCTGGGTGGCGGGCTGTTCCTCCCTGCTGATGGTCATTGCCATCAGTACCCGCGATATTTATGTGGACAAAGCCAGCATGCTTTGGGTAATTGCCACCTATGCGGTATTCACCATCGGAGAATTGCTGGTAAGCCCCATTGGTCTTTCCATGGTGTCCAAACTCTCACCCACCCGACTCACAGCACTCATGATGGGCGGCTGGTTTCTGGTCAATTCTATTGCCGGCAAGCTGGCGGGGTTAATGGCTACCTTCTGGGATAGTTTTATTGACAAAAAATACTATTTTTTGATTCTGGTGATTGCAGCTGCCATTGCGGGTTTCATCATGTTGCTGCTCAGCAAATGGGTGGCCCGGGTCGTCTATGAGAAAACGGGGTCTTATTGATGGCGTCGAACAAGCCATAGGCAAAATTCATGAGCTTCCTGACAATGAGCTGACAACGGATGCGCTGCCCGGCGGCAGGATTTGTTAATTTTGAGCAATCAAAATCAGAAGACTATGGAAGCTACGAAACCCGTGTTTCTGAAGTCGGCCGATGAAGAATTGTTCCGGGAAATCAAACGAAAGGCTCACGAAGTGGTACGGCAACTGGAACCCACCCGCAGCTGGCAGATTCGACTGAAAGCCATCTTATTTCCGGCCTTATTTGTGGCGGCATACGCTTCAGCACTGATCTGGGGTGAAAACACCCGCATCCTGTATAGTTGCTATTTTGTGATGGGTTTGCTGCTGGTGATAATCTTTCTCAATCAGATTCATGATGCCGTGCATGGCGTGCTGTGGAAAAACAAATGGCTGAATGAGCTTTATATTCATTTTTTTGACTTGATGGGGGCAAACAGCTACGTGTGGCGCGTGCGCCATACCCGCCTGCATCATAATTATCCCAATATCATGGGATGGGATAGCGATATTGAACAAAGCGATCTGGTGAGGGTGTTTCCCTACGGTCCATACAGCAAAATCCATAAATACCAGCACATTTATCTGCCGATGATTTATCCGTTCTACCTGCTAAACTGGCTGCTGGTGCGCGACTTCAAGGATTTTTTTAACAAGAAAAAACCCGTATGGAAAGTCACCCAAATCCCTCGCAAAGAATATTACAAATTGTTTTTCTTCAAGGCTTTCTTTCTGTTCTATACCCTTGTCATTCCAAAACTGGTGCTGGGCATCAGCTGGGGGCAGGCCATAGCGGCCTTCCTGATTTTTATTTTCACCGCCAGTATTTTCTCCCTCATCGTATTGCTTTCCCCTCATGCCAATACGGAAAATGAATTTCCATTACCCGATGAACACAATCAGATTCATCATCCCTGGTTTATGCATCAATTAAAGAACACAAACGATGTGACGCATGACAATTGGTTTACCCGGTTTTTTATGGGATGTTTTAACTATCATGTGGCGCATCACCTTTTCCCGAATATCAATCATGTATATTATCCGGAAGTAACGGCCATCTTGCGGGAAGAAGCCCAGAAACATGGCTTGCCTTACCGGAGTTATCCCTTATGGTATTCGCTGAAAAAGCATTATGAGCTGCTCAAGCAAAACCGCATGCCTGAAAACATTTTTGAAGAAACTATGTAAAAGCATACACCTTCTGGGCTGCGATAACCCGGCTATTGACCATAGCCGGGTTTTTTACGGGAAAACATATAGATAGGTACGATGTATTTTATCGGTTTTAGCTCCGGTGGCGCGGTGAAGCGCCATCATCTTTTCGTTGAAATCGCCCACCCAAGCCAGTTCTACACCTTTGATGGTTTTGCGTGGCAATACTTCTTCCTGTAAACAGCGTACCAGCGCCGATTCCATGCCATGATTCTGAAAACGTTTTTTGCAACCCATCACGATGATGCGCAGCCGGTCAATGGTGTGGGTGTATTTATACCATAAAAATTTCAGCTTACCCCAAAGGTTTAATTTTCCATGGACATGTTTGAGAATTTGATTAGCATCGGGCAGGCAAACGATGAAGGCCACAGGCTCGTTGCCATAATAGGCAAACCAGATGATTTTCTCATCCAGGATGGGACGCATTTGCCGGAATACATCCCGAATGGTGTCCAGGCTCATGGGTGTAAAATTGGGAAAATCACTCCAGGCATCGTTATAGATTTCCTGAAAATCCCGAAAGAACTTTTCCTGATCTTTTAAGCGAAAATGGGCAAAATGATATCCTGGCTTTTGCCTCACCCAGTCTGAGATACGGGTAAAACGTTCGGGCATGGGCACCGTGGCATCGAGAAAATTGGTATACTGATCGTAGGCTTTCACGAAGCCATAATTTTCAAACAATTGCTGGTAATAAGGCGGATTGTAATTCATGCCAAAGCTGGGCGGTTTGAAACCCTCCACCAGCAAGCCCCAGTAACGATCGTTCTCACCAAAATTCACGGGGCCTTCCATGGCCTGCATGCCTCTTTGTTGCAGCCAGTTTTTGGCGGTATCAAACAGCATGTTGGCTGCCTGCTGGTCATTGATGCATTCAAAAAAACCTATGCCACCGGTGGGTTGGGGAAATTTATATGCCCGGTGTTCATCAATAAAGCCGGCAATGCGGCCAATGGGCTTGTGTCCCTCATCATACAATACCCAACGCGTACACACCCCGTGCGAAAAATAACTGTTGCGCTTTGGATCAAAGATGTCCCGAATATCATTTTCCAGAGGGCTTACCCAGTTCGGGTCGTTACGATACAATTGTTTCGGCAGGCGCAGAAAATCTTTTTCTGTCTGCCGATGATTCACTTCCTGAATGTGCATGCACAATGGCTTATTGGTGCTGCGAACTTACATAAATCCATGCAGGTGAAAATCACCTACTTGTTAGAAAATTCAAATGAAATCCAGGTAGGAATAGCTTTTGCCAAGAATAGCCTGATCGTTGGCTTCAAGCCAATTGTGCAAGAGGGTAGCATATACCTGTTTGAAATCAATTTCATAGCGCAGGTCGCCCTGGTCCAGGTTTTGCAAATCGGGTGGGGCATTGAGCACGCCTTGCCGCTTTAATCCACCTGAAATCAAAAACATGCAATTAGCCGTACCATGGTCGGTGCCGGCGCTGGCATTCTGGCTCACCCTGCGCCCAAACTCGGAAAAAGTCATGATCACCACATCCTGAAAGCGATGATGTTTTTTAAGGTCATTGCGAAAAGCCAGGATAGCATCATTTAATTGTTTGAACAGCCGCTGTTGCTGGGGCTGCTGGTTGACATGGGTATCGAAACTGCCCAAAGAAAGATAGTACACCCGCGTGGGTAATCCGGCCAGGATCAATGAGGCTACTGTTTTCATATCCTTCCCGATCTGGGTGTCAGGATATTTCCCATCCTCATGGTAGAGCCGGGCTTGATCATACAGATAATCTGCAGAGGAAAGGGTTTCGGCCATCACCTTATATAGGTAGTCCACCTGCGGATGATCGTCATCTACGATAGGTTTTTTGAGGATTTCCCGAAAGAAAGGATCGTCACTGGCGCGATGGAGCTGAGCAGGATCGTGCACGGCCAGACCGGTATATTGCGCCCCTTTCATGGCCTTGCTTAAGGTATCATCCACCTCAATGGCCTGCATGGAAGGATGAGGACAACCGCTGCACTGGGCATCCAGATAGCGGCCTATCCAGCCCGTGGTGATCACTTGTTGGCTATCGCTGGCCGTTTGCCAGATATCCATGGAACGAAAATGCGACCGATCGGGATTGGGATAGCCCACGCTGTTGAGGATAGCAAGTTCACCGGAGGCATACAGTTCCTTGAAATCCTGCAAAGCTGGGTGCAGGCCCTGTTCATCGGTGAGGGCCACCACCTGATTTTTCGGGATAGCCAGCTGGGGACGGTTAGCATAATAAATATCATTGCGGTAGGGAACCACTGTATTCAACCCATCATTGCCACCAGAAAGCTGGATGATGACCAACACCTTTTGCCCCTCGCTAAGGCCGGGTTGTTCGAAGGCTTTCAAAAAGCGAGGCACAAGCATAGCAGCAGTGGCCAATGAACCTACCTTTAAAAATTCACGACGATGTAAGATGTACATGGCAAGGCATTTATATCTCAACAAAGTTGATATTCTGGGGTGGCCATCAGTTGCACAGTCAGGCTCTGAATAAAACGTTCCCGGGAACTATGATCCACGAATCGGGAAAGCCTGTCCACATCTACATGTTCCGGTTTAGGCACGAACAGCAAACCTGCAATTGCTGCAGGCAATTGTTCCTCGGCCAGGTCCTGAAACTGCTGCACATAAGCATCCCACTGTACGGTGGCCTGCAGGCGCCGGCCCACGGTATGCGCCAGATACTCCCGGATATGTTGCTGTTCGAGGGCATTATCATGTTCTGGCGGTAAGTGCAGATCTTCGTCCATGATTTCATCGGGCATAGCCTTGGGGCGGATGTCCCATATAGAGCCGGCATATAAGACCTGAGGCAGGCGCAAACGCAACATCAGGCTGCTGCTGTCAATCCAGCTCTTGCCCCCCGGCCAGCCCGCCACATTGGGCGGATAAAACAACACCTGCTCCAGGCTGCGCTGAAACAATAACCATACATTCGGGTTCTGATAACTTACCGGAATCATGCGCCGCATGCCCACTATCAGTTCAATGGGCGACTTAATGCGGGCACCCACATTTTTTACATCATAAAATGCTTCACTGGTGAATAGGCGTTCCAGCAGGCTTGAAATGTTATACCCGCTCTGGTAAAAATGATCGGCCAGCACCTGTACCTGTTGTGCATCGGGTTCATCATTCACCAGGAAACGATATAGTTTTTCCGTCACATGATAAGCCGTAGCCCGTTGTTCCAGCAAAATCTGCAAGATATCGTCTCCGTCAAACCGGCCGGTTTTCCCTAAAAAATGCTTGACACCATCATCGTGCAGGTTTTTGCGAAATACAAATTCCCCGGCTGCATTGAATCCCCATCCGGTGAAGGCTCGCGCGCCTTCTTTCACATCCTGTTCGGTATAATGTCCACGCCCCATGGTAAACAGCTCCATCACTTCACGGGCGAAGTTTTCGTTAGGATGCTGTTTGCGATTTTGCTGGTTGTTTAAAAACTGCAACATGGCAGGGCTTTTTGAAACAGCTACCAGCAAGGTTCCGAAATTACCCAGGGCATTTTCCCGAATCACCTGCAACATCTGCTCATTGTGCCAAACATTGGGCACGCGACAGGCGAAATGCCCATGCCAGAATAGGGCCATTTTCTCCCGTAAGAAAGCCGGCGTGGTACACATTTCTTCCAGCCAGGCCAGATTCAGGTTTTTTACCCCTTCCCGCTGCAATTTTTGCAGCTGCTTTTTTTCGGCTGTGCTCAATTGCAAAAACCGCTCTCTTAGCGAAGGCAACTGTTCACGCAATTGCCTGCCTTCTTCGGTTTGCAACATCGTTGGGGGCGACTGCTGCTGGCGAATCCATGTTTTCACCAGGTGTTTGATGGGAACGGATTGCACCTGCAAAAGCGTTTGCCTGTCGAAGCCAAAGCCAGCCCGCCAGGCTAAATGTTGGTATTTCCAGGATGGATCGGCACTGTGAATGGAGGTCATCATGCTCAACAGATCTACATGCCTTTGATTAACGGAAAGCCAAAAGGTTTAAAAGACAAACGATTGCAGGAAATGTTCATCATTTGTTCATACGATGGCTGTCAAAAGCAAGTTATCTTTGGTGAGATTTAATTTGTAGCCATGAAATCGACCATTTCCAAAAGCCTACTTAGTTGGTTATGCGGGATAACCTTATGTGTTACCGGCTATGCTCAGCAGAGCGTGATGCTGCCTAATGGCTGGAAACTAAGTCCTGCCGGAAAAGGGCTGAGGCTTACCAGCGACCTGCCCCTGAACATGGCACTCACAGCCGACGGACGATATGCCGCCATCACCGAAAACGGCGACGGGCAACAAGGTATTGAACTGGTGGACATTCCTCAGGAAAAGCTGCTCTCCTTTACCCCTTTGCATGCAGCCTGGCTGGGACTGGCTTTTAGTGGGGATGGAAAAACCCTTTACGTTTCGGGAGGTGATGATAACTGCATCCTGATTATGCATAACAATGGCCAGCAGCTGAAAGTAGTTGACTCGATTATCCTGGGCAAGCCTTGGCCAAATAAGATTGGCATTACGGGCATAGCGCTGGATGAGCCCAACCGGGTACTATATGCCGTTACAAAAGAAAATAATTCCCTGTATGTCTGTGATCTTCGCCGCAAAGTGGCCATCCGCCACATTTCCCTGCCCGCGGAGGCCTACACCTGCGTCTGGAATCCTATTTCAAAGGAGCTGTATGTCTCGCTCTGGGGCGGAGATGCCGTAGTGGTCTATGCTGCACGTAGCGGCAACATCATTGCCACCATCCCCGTAGAAAGCCATCCCAACGACATGGTGCTGACACAGGACGGACGGTTTTTGTTTGTGGCCAATGCCAATAGCAACAGTGTTTCAGTCATTGACACCCGGCAACACAAGGTAGTGGAGACACTTCCCTGCAGCCTTTATCCGGCCGACTCGCTCACCGGCTCTACGACCAACAGCGTAGCCTTGTCTGCCGACGACAAGGTGTTGTATGTGGCCAATGCCGATAACAACTGCCTGGCGGTATTCGATGTCAGCCATCCCAGCCAAAGCCGTTCCTTAGGCTTCATTCCCACGGGTTGGTATCCGACCTGCGTGCGCATTGCCCATCACCAAATCTGGGTACTGAATGGCAAGGGCTTTGAATCTATGGCCAATCCCTACGGCCCACAACCTACCAACCGGCGCGTGCAAAGTCCTTATCAAAAAAATGTTACCAGCTCACAACCAGTGCAATATATTGGCAGCTTGTTCAAAGGAAGCCTATCCATTATTCCCATACCCGATGCTAACCAGCTTTCTGCTTATTCTCAGCAAGTATATGCCAATACACCTTTCAATCCCTATAAAGAAACGGAAGCTCCGGGTGTGCCCGGCAATCCCATCCCTATGCGGCCCGGCGATACTACTCCTATTAAATACGTGTTTTACATCATCAAGGAAAATCGCACCTATGATCAGGTGCTGGGCGATATGCCCGAAGGCAATGGGGATCCTTCATTGTGTTTGTTCCCCGACAGCATCACCCCCAATCATCATGCCCTGGCGCGCGAGTTTGTGCTGTTCGACAATTTTTATGTGGACGCCGAAGTGAGTGCTGACGGACATAACTGGAGCACCGCAGCCTACGCTACCGACTACGTGGAAAAAACCTGGCCTACCAACTACAGCAACCGGGGTGGTACTTACGACTATGAAGGCACCCGCAAAGTGGCTTATCCAGCCAAAGGCTTCATCTGGGATTATTGCCAACGGGCAGGCATTTCTTATCGCAACTATGGTGAATTTGTACACAACGGGAAAGGCCATATTTTGCCCGCTATTCGGGGGCATTACTGTCCGGGCTTCCCGGATTTCGACTTAAGCATTCAGGACGTATATCGGGAAAAAGTGTGGGAACATGATTTTGATTCTCTGGTGGCGGCTCATGCCCTGCCTCGTTTCAACACCCTGCGGTTCCCCGACGATCACACCAGTGGCATGAGACGGGGTGCCTACACGCCTTTTGCCGCCCTGGCCGATAATGATCTGGCATTGGGCCGATTTATCGAGCATCTTTCCCATAGCCCCATCTGGAAAGAATGTGCCGTATTTGTCTTGGAAGACGATGCTCAGAATGGCCCCGATCATGTGGACGCTCATCGTTCCATTGCATTTGTCATCAGTCCCTATGTGAAACGCCATTTCGTGGATCATACCATGTATTCCACGTCAGGCATGCTGCGCACCATCGAACTGATTTTAGGGCTGCCTCCCATGAGCCAGTACGATGCTGCTGCTACCCCCATGTGGCGCGCATTTACCTCCACACCCGACTTCACACCTTACACGGCAAAGCCTGCAAACGTGGACATCAACGCCCGCAATACGGCCGATAATGCCTTATCCAAAGCATCTGCAAGGTTCAATTTGTCGGTAGAAGATGCTGCGCCCGATATTCCCTTTAATGAAATCATCTGGAAGGCCGTGAAAGGTATAGACAGCGAGATGCCGGCACCCCGGCACAGTGCATTTGTCATGACCCATCCTGATGAAAACGACCCGGATGACTAAGCCCTGCCCATAATAGCCCTTGCGGAAAAACGCACCATAGCTGGCATGGCAATCCCGAAAAGGGAATGCCTATTCACGCGGTTGTTTAGATAAAACAGCAAATCTGCCTGCATGTGGCACGTGTAAACATAACCGGCATGCCGATCTGCAGGAGTGAATAGGCTCCAGAAGATATGATGTGGCTGAAGAACAGGTTTTCCAAGTCCACACCATTTTGCCAACACAGCTTATTTGCAGATTTCTTTGGATAAGCAAAGCCGGCTGCGAATTTTTGTTTTTCCCGCCTTTCGCCCTACCTTTGCACAAATTTTTTCTGAACGTATTTTTTCACAGCTATTCAATGCTTCACACACATGCCAGGCGTAGGAAAAATCAAGCAGATCATTGGTCCCGTGGTGGACGTGCAATTTGAAGGCGAAAATGAATTGCCCGAGATCTATAATGCTTTGGAAATTGAACGGGATAATGGCCAAATACTTGTGCTGGAAGCCCAACAACATTTAGGCGAAGATAGTGTGCGCTGTATTGCCATGGATTCTACCGATGGGTTGATGCGTGGCATGCCTGTTCGGGATACAGGCACCCCCATTAAAATGCCCATTGGCGAAAAAATCAAGGGTCGGCTTTTCAACGTGACCGGCGATCCTATTGATGGATTGCCTGCTCTTCCCAAAGATAACGGAAGGCCCATCCATGCCAAACCACCGGCTTTTGAACAGCTGAGTACTACCACCGAAGTGCTTTACACAGGTATCAAAGTTATTGACCTGATTGAACCCTATGCCAAAGGGGGAAAAATCGGTCTTTTTGGCGGTGCCGGTGTAGGCAAAACGGTGCTTATCCAGGAGCTTATCAACAATATTGCAAAGGGATATGGGGGGCTATCGGTATTTGCCGGGGTGGGCGAGCGTACCCGCGAAGGGAATGACTTGCTGCGGGAAATGATTGAGGCCGGCATCATGCGTTATGGCGAGAAGTTCCGCCATAGCATGGAAAAGGGTGGCTGGGATCTTTCGGCTGTTGACCTGAATGAGCTCATGGAATCTAAAGCCACCTTTGTATTCGGACAGATGAATGAACCCCCCGGAGCCCGTGCTCGCGTGGCATTGAGCGGGTTAACCATTGCCGAATATTTCCGCGACGGGGATGGTTCTGCCACCGGCGGACGGGATATTTTGTTCTTCGTAGACAATATTTTCCGTTTCACCCAAGCGGGTTCTGAAGTGTCGGCTCTGCTTGGCCGTATGCCTTCGGCCGTAGGCTATCAACCCACGCTGGCCACAGAAATGGGCATCATGCAGGAACGCATCACCTCCACCAAAAATGGCTCCATTACTTCCGTGCAGGCCGTGTATGTGCCAGCTGACGACCTTACCGACCCCGCACCGGCTACCACCTTCTCTCACCTGGATGCCACCACGGTGCTCGACCGGAAAATCGCCGACCAGGGTATTTATCCGGCTGTTGATCCCCTGGCCTCATCATCCCGTATCCTCACGCCCGATATTGTGGGTGAAGCCCATTATCAGTGCGCAAACCGCGTGAAGGCTATCCTGCAGCGATATAAAGAATTGCAAGATATCATTGCCATCCTGGGCATGGACGAACTGAGCGATGAAGATAAGCTCGTCGTAGCCCGTGCCCGAAAAGTACAACGCTTCCTCTCCCAGCCCTTCCATGTGGCTGAACAGTTTACCGGCCTCAAGGGTGTGTTGGTACCCATCGAAGAAACCATCCGCGGATTTAACATGATCCTGGATGGCGAGGTCGACGAATACCCCGAAGCCGCCTTTAACCTGGTGGGAACGATCGACGACGCCATCGAAAAAGGCAAACGCCTGCTGGAAGAAGCCGCTAAAAGCTAATGCCCATGTTGCTGGAAATCTATACTCCCGAACGAAAAGTCTTTGAAGGAGAGATATATGGCGTGCAGATGCCCGGATTGGATGGATTGTTTGAAGTTTTAAACGGCCATGCCCCTATGATTGCTGCCTTGGCAAAAGGCCGTGTGAAAATCCTTCAACAGGCCGACCAGCGGGAGGTTTGCTTCTATCAGATCAGCGGAGGATTTGTGGAAGTGCTGCACAATCAGGCCACCATCCTCGCCGAGTCTGCAATAGCCGAACCTCAGGGAATTCAGGAATAACGTTTAGTTTAACGATGGATCAATAGGGAAATTGGCCATCAATGCATATTCATCACCAAGTTCCCGCAACGATTGTTTCCAGATAATTTCCTGCTCCGCATCAAATACCAATTCCGGATGGGCAGGCGATACAATCCAGGAATGCTCCTCCAGCTCGGCTTCCAGCTGCCCACTTCCCCAGCCCGCATAACCAATGAAAAATTTAATCTTTTTCAAATCAATCAATCCCATCTGAATCAATTCCAGCGTCTGTTCAAAATTTCCACCCCAATATATCCCTTCTTTTACCTCATAACTGTTTTCAATTAAATCCGGATATTGGTGCAGAAAATGCACCGTGTCTAACTGCACCGGCCCCCCGAAAAATAAGGGAATGGGCTGCACACCCTCCGCATCGGGCAACAGCTCGTTTAATGTCTGATCAAAACGCCGGTTGATGACAAAACCAAAACTGCCATCGGCCTGGTGTTCACACAACAATACCACCGTTCGCGCAAAATTCGGATCTTTCAAAAATGGATCAGCAATCAAAAAAGTGCCATTAGCCGGAACCATAGATGCCTGTTTTAGGGGTTAACCAAATTTACCAAAAATCAACCTAAAAACAGGGAATTGACAAACCTGCATAAAAAAGGAGGCCCGAAGGCCTCCGTCAACCAAAATCCAGCTGTATGATAACGCTTTATGATAAGATGCAAAGACCATGCAAGTTTCCAGTTAAAGCTTAGTTAAATCAAAAACAGCTTGGTTTCCGCAACCTATGCGAAGCAAGGGAAGCTGTTAAATTTGTAACAATGAAGCGGTTGTTTCCCATTATCGTTATCCTCATCACCATTTCCCTGCTTGGCATCATCTATATCCAAAAAAGCTGGATTGAAAATGCAGCTTTAATCAAAAAAGAAGAAATGCGCCAAAAGCTGGTGGAAGCCACCGATGCCATTCGCAATCAACTGGTGCATAGCAGCGGAAGCGGACTCACCATTTTATCTACCCACCACGATGAAGATAGTTCACCCTGGCAAATGCTGGCCAACCGATTCAACAGCCAGATACCTGTGAGTGAAAAATTTACCGCCGATGAAATCAGTGCAGTTATCCATCAAGTGTTCGAACAAAAAGGATTGCATACCCCTTACGAATTTGCCGTGATTTCTAACCTGAGCATGTTTCCTTCTTATCTGGTGCGCTCTCCCCATATTTTAGAAACCATCCAGGATACCGTACATAATATCCAATGCCTGATTCAGCTTTCCGATGCAGCTGGTTTTTTGCCAACCGGCGAAACTTTAGTGATTACTGTGCCCGTCACCCAAGCCAGCATCGTGCGTTCTATGGGCTGGATGATCACGGGATCCTTTCTATTCACCTTGATCATCATCACGGCATTTACCCTTACCATATATGCCTTGCTGCGCCAAAAGAAAATCTCTGAAATCAAATCGGATTTCAACAAAAATATTTCA
>JADGHY010000217.1 GCA_019683625.1 Thermoflavifilum sp.
TCAAGATTTTTTAAATATTTTAAACATACACCCATCACCAGATGCATATACCGCTCAAACAGAATGCCCATCCATTCCTGATCGTGATCCTGCCGATAATGTTGCAGGATATCTTCATCCGAAAGTTGGGAAGCACGGACTGATTTCACCTTTACAAGTTACAAAATTCACTTTAATGCAAGATGCAAATGCGCTGTTTTTTTCACATGTTTTTTATACACAAAACATCGGCAGAAAAATATGTTGTACATCACAAAAAACCTTTCAGGTTGTCCCTGAAAGGTTTGCTGATAAGGCCATAGGATAGTGAATACGCTTTTATTTCATGCTGGCACTATCGTGTATGCCTGCCGGTGTTGGCTGGGCAAACTGATGCTTCATTTCCTGCAATTGTTGAATGATATAGGTTGCCGATTGTTCATCCTGTTGAAGATCGCCACTGAGCTTAGGCCCTAATGCGGAATAATAATTAAGTTGCTGTTCACAATCACGCATCACATCCTGAACAATTTCATTGGCACGGGTGGTGTCGCCCGCCAGATAAAAAGCATAAGCGGTTTGCGTGCTATACAAATCATGAATATTTCCCGGAGAAGTGTATCCATAGGGGAAATTCTGCAGGAGAATATTCTTTTCCATGTATTGCAATACCTGCAGTGCACTATCTTTTTTGTGATGAACAGCCAGTGCAATGGCCAGCTGGGTAAAGGCCGAACGAATCAGCTGCAGCTCACGACGATTGGTTTCATCAAAATAAGTACCCGGCGTTTGTGCTCCACCAAAGGCAAACTTGTGCATGAGGTTATCATACATAAAGGGAATGTTCACATTCAGGTTACCAAACAAACCGGCACTGTCTTTCTTTTGATAAGGCACCAGCCGATAGGTTAATCCGTCAATTTCCAGATAATCATTTAACCCCAGGCTAAGATAGGGCGAAGTAAAATATATGGGGCGTTTCCAATGATTGGCTGCAATGATGTTCAATTCAGCCAGATCATTTTTCATCAACACATTATTGTTCAGGGTAAATTTCACCTCTGAAACCACATAGGCACTGTCTTCCGGAGGTACTGTGCCGTTTTGCAATACGGTTTGTTTATCCACAGGAATGTACAGATGCTTGGTGGGCAGATAATTAATCCATTGTCCGTTATCCATCTGCACCTGATCCTGTTGGTTGTCACTGCCAATAAACTGCATCACGTCTTCAATATTAAAATATTTGTCTTCCGGGATATTGCCGGGGTTAAAGTAGTACACATAATCACGTTTATCACCCTGATATTTATCAGCACTCCAGCTGAAAGGCACAGGATCACTTTCATTAATTTTCCTGCGCAGGTCATCAATAAACCAATCGGTTCCCAGCAAGGTGGTGATGATGATGCGAATGTCGGGACGTACATTTTCCACTTCTTGAGCATACCAGAGCGGATAGGTATCATTGTCGCCGCCGGTGAAGAGAATAGCATTTTTGGCACAGGAGTTCAGGTAATCTTTGGCGATATCCCGGGCCAGCGTTTTTTGCGAACGATCATGATCATCCCATTCCTGCGATGCCATGAGCACAGGCACACCCAGGCACACCACAGAAAGCAAAGCCGCGTATCCTGCCTTGGGCTGCGCATGCTTGGTGATAAAATCATACAAACCTATCACGCCTAAACCAATCCAGATGGCAAAGGCATAAAATGAGCCCACATAGGAGTAGTCGCGTTCGCGGGGTTGGGGCAATCCCTGATTCAGATATAATACAATGGCAATACCGGTGAAAAAGAATAACAGAAACACCACATAAAATTCGTGTCGGCTGCGTTTGTATTGATAGATGAGCCCGATGATGCCCAACAACAGCGGCAGCATATAGAGTTTGTTATGTGCCTTGTTGTGCTTTAAGCTATCGGGCATCTTGCTTTGATCGCCCAGGCGCCAGTTATCCAGAAATGAAATGCCCGTAATCCAGTTGCCATCGCGCGTATTGTCGGGATAAATCCCCTGAATATCATTTTGCCGGCCGGCATAATTCCAAAGCAAATAGCGGAAATACATCCACCATAACTGATCGCGGAAAAAGAAATATACAGCATCGCCAAAAGTAGGTTTCTCGCCTTTAGCCAATCCCAGCTCATGTTGATAAAAAGATACATGCCCCTGCGAATTATCATTGTCCCAAACACGTGGGAATAAATGTTCATCAGCCGGATTATAAACAGCTTTCAGTTTTTTACCCACAACTTCATAACGCCCGGTTGCCGTATCTTTTTTGTAAATATTCCCGATTACTTTAGTACCTATAGGTTGCGCCGTAAAATCCGGCCCATACAGAATTGGCCAGGTGCCATATTGGCTGCGATCGAGATAAGAAACCAAGGTAATGGGATTGGTTACATTTTGCATATCAATCGGGGGATAAGCATTGGCACGAATTAAAATCACAAAATAGGTACTGTAACCAATAAGAATAAAACTCAGGCTCAACAGCGCAAGATGCAGGTAATATTTTTTTCTCCGGTAAGCATAAATCAAACCAATGGTGATGCCTGCAGCAATGAGTACAATACAGGTGATGGAGCCCGAATTAAATGGCAATCCCAGTCCATTGACAAACAGCAGATCAAACCATCCAATCAGCTTCACGGTATCCTGAATCAACACAATCTGCACAAAACCGGTGAGTGCACAAGCAATGAGAAAAGCCAGAATGGTTTTCTTCACGTTAGGCTTAAACTTGCGGTAATAATAAGTCATGACTACTGCCGGAATCGAAAGAATACTCAACAGGTGTACACCAATAGACAGGCCAATGATATAGGCAATCAGGATAATCCAGCGATCGGCATAAGGTTCATCGGCAACTTCTTCCCATTTTAAGATAGCCCAGAATGCCATGGCAATAAACAAAGGTGAAACCCCAAATACGATGGATTCGACAGCCGAAAACCAGAAGGAATCGGAAAATGTAAAAGCCAAAGCTCCAACTACTCCTGCGCCTAAAATCAATATCTTTTTCCCTTCCGTTAATGCTTCGCCTCGTTTTTCCACCATGCGCCGGGCAAGATGGGTAATGGTCCAGAATAAAAACAAGATCGTGAGTCCGCTGCTGATGGAAGCCAATGCATTCATGTGATAAGCAGCATTTTGCGGTGTGCTATGCTGCAAAATCATGAACAGCCTGCCCAACAGGATGAACAAGGGAGCGCCCGGTGGATGGGAAATTTCCAATTTAAATGCACTGGGCACAAATTCACCACAATCCCAAAAGCTTACCGTGGCTTCGCGTGTCATCAGATAAACGATGCAGGCAATGATGCAAACAATCCATCCGGTAATCACATTGGCTTTTCTGAAATCAATCTTCATGTGTGTATGCATTTATATGTCCTGAAATTACCCATACCGCATGGCATGGTGCATGCTGAATATGTTTTTGCGTAAACACCAATCATCATTTCCCAGAGCAATAATGGCCGGTCTGCACCATTTGGATTAACAAGTTTTTTAAAAATAAACATGAAGTGGAACAGCAGCATGATTGAGGAAAAGGATCAGGGTTCAAAAATAATTTTTATTGATTGATAAAATAAATTTTTTTGGACAATTCCCGAAGGCCGATGGCTGCCAGCCCTCATCTGAAAGCTTTGTAGGCCCAGCAGGCCAGCCGCATTACCCCGATTAATGGCAATTTCCAGATAACCACCTGCATTAAAGAATGCCAGCTTTTCACCAGGACGCACATCGGCATATTGTTCGTGAATTTCGGTGATATATTCATCGTGGCGGAAGCAAATCTTAAATTTCCTGCCTTTGCGTTGCGCTTCAAATTGCTGGCGTGTAAGGTTTACGATTACATTTTCATAATGATCAATAAAAATAATCTGCGCCTCTATCCATTCTTCACCGATTCGGGGCTGATAACTTTCCAGGGT
>JADGHY010000218.1 GCA_019683625.1 Thermoflavifilum sp.
TCATTTACCGCATAATAGGATAGGATAGCGTTCAGCAAATCCCGGGCAATATTATTCACATATTGATGATCATATAGGTTAACGGAATGGCTGGTGAGCTGGCGGAGGTAGAGTTCCCGGAAATAAGCAGCACCGAGCATGCCTCCCGATGCGCCCGTTATCAGCACAGTATGTTTCATCAGTTCACCTTTGCTCAGGCTATCTGCATGCAGGAGCACTTCCATAGCCCAGGTTGCGGCTCTGCTCCCCCCTCCGCTTACATTGATAATCACCAATGGAGGTTTATCCTCGGCTTGCCGCCGATACCATCTGTCGAGAATGTGTTGGGTAAGGGCAGCGTCGTATTCGGCGCGCTGGCGGGAAAACAGGCTGTCGAACGTATGCAACTGATAAGCCGGCCGAAGCTGGCGATTCCGATAGTCCAGTCCGTAAGCTTTGCTTCGCGTATCGATCACATCCAGCTTAATAAGCAGATTGAGCAACACCAGCAATCCCACCGCTATGGGTATAGACCAGCTTCTAAAAAAATAGCTGAAAGCGCCCAAAAGGCCCATCAACACGGTTAGGAATAACAAGATGCTGCTTCCTGCCGGAATGCGGAAAGCCGGAAGGCTGATCAGATAGCTGAGGATAACCATAAGCAGGAAGGCAAACAGGATGGAAAGTACGGCTGCAAAATGATGTTCGCGAAAAATACCTGCCAGAAAAGAAGGATCATAATGGGATACATCGCGGGCCCTGCGGATCCGGAAAGGACTATTCAGGTAATATTTCACCGGCAGGGCCTCTTCGTCTCGATATACTTCTTTTTTCAGCACTTGCTCCAAAATCTTTCGGGGTCCGCCCATCCTGCGTTGCAACGATTTCAGGATGGTGCGATCGGCGTTAAAGAAATAAAAAAACGAAATAAACACCACCAGCAGAATGCCCAGTGTATAGCCTTCTATGAAAAAACCAATTGTTGGCCAGTCGGCCAGCTCTTCAAACCGCTGGTAATGGATCATTTTCCAAAGCAGATAAGCATAAAACAGCACCGGGATCAGGGCATTGTTCAGGCAATATTTGAAAAAAGGTTGGGTGGTGGTGGCCAGGAACCGGAAACGTTTGCTGTGCAGGATAAAGGTGGTTATGTTCCAGGACATGATAAACGTGCCAGTAGTGACGCCCAGGATAAGAAAGGCATAAAAATTCACCTGTCCCAGGTATTCCGGAGCCAGGAACAAGGTGTGGGCACCGAAAGAACGGGCAAAATGGCCGCCCACCATGGCGAAAAGCATTATCCAGATGAGCAGCAACAAAGGATAGTGGCGCAAGTGCAACAGGGTAAGCTGCACGGGAAAAAAGCGGTAGAAGACAATTTTCCATCTTTTCATGCCAGGCAGGGATCAGGAAAAATAAAAAGTTTTTCCACAAACTTAGCTGCTGTTTGGCAGATGAGTTTCAGGCGGGGCGCCGACTTATGAAAAACATCCAGATGAGCGAGAGCAGCAACAGCATACCCACAAACTGGTGGCTTACGGCCCATCCTATGGGGATATGTATCTGGCTATGGGTTACGGTGAGCACACCCAACACAATCTGCAAGCAGGCAATGCCGAATGGTAACCAGCTGGTTCGGTATAGTAGGCTCGGCTTCGGCGCTTGATGAGCCTTCCAACCTGCGATGAACAGCAATATAAACAGCAGGTAGGCCAACAGACGGTGGATGAATTGCACGGTGAGCACATTATTGACCAGATTGCTAAGCAGCGGATTGTCGTGCCATAGGCCGGGAGGAATAGCCCGCCCGTTGATATCTGGCCAGGTAGGGGCGGCCATAGCTGCATGCAAGCCAGCCATGAATGAGCCATAAGCCAGCTGGATCACCAACACAAACAGGCAAAGCCAGAGCCATTTCCGAAGAGAGGGTGCGGTAATTCGTTGGTCGCTGCGGATAAGCAACAGCAGGGCAAACCAAAACGTATACACCAGCAAAATCATGGCCGTGAGGAAATGGATGGCCAATTTGATATGATCTACCCGCGTATGCTCACCTACGAGTCCGCTTTTCACCATAATCCAGCCCACCAGACCCTGAAGGCCGCCCAACAGAAACAAGATCACCAGCGGAATCACCATGCTGCGGGTAAAGCGGCGTTGTACCAGAAAGATCACGAAGCCTACGATGAACACCAGTCCCATAGCCCTTGCCCACAAGCGATGCAGCCATTCCCAAAAATAAATGCGTTTAAAATCCTGTAGGGTAAAATAACGGTTCTCTAACTGGTATTGGGGCGTTTGTTGATAGAGTTGAAAGGCTTTTTCCCAGGCAGCATGATTGAGCGGGGGAATAGCTCCCATGATGGGATCCCATTGGGTGATGGAAAGGCCCGATCCGGTGAGTCGGGTTACGCCACCCAGCCATACCTGCCCCATGATCATAAACACGCCCATCAGCAGCCAAATGGCGACAGGCCTGGTGCGGGGGCCGACAAGTTGCGCAGACATATTGCAAAAATAGCGAGTTCCGGCCGACCATCCGGGAATTGATCCTATAAATGGATTCAAATGAATATGTTATTTTGCCTTGTGCATGTAACATCCCGTTTGTTATCTTGTTACCAGCATGGAGGTTTTGAAGCCGGTTGTGATGAAGCCGGCCGGGGATGCCTGGCAGGTCCGGTGTTTGCTGCCGCAGTGATATTGCCTGCCGATTTTTATCATCCTATGCTAAACGATTCCAAACAGCTCCGCGCCGATCAACGGGAAATCCTCAGGCAATATATTGAACAGCATGCACTTTCCTTTGCCGTAGCGGCAGCCTCGCCCGAAGAAATTGATCGGATCAACATTTTGCAGGCTTCTTTCCAAGCGATGCACAGAGCCATTGATCGGCTTAGGATTCGGCCAGATCGCCTGCTTATTGATGGCAATCGGTTTAAGCCCTATCGGGATGTGCCGCACGTGTGTGTGGTGAAGGGAGATGGCCGCTATGCCGCCATTGCGGCAGCTTCTATTTTAGCCAAAACTTACCGGGATGCCTGGATGTTGGAGCTGCATGCCCAATACCCGCAGTATGGCTGGGATCGGAACAAAGGATATCCCACGAAAGACCATCGCCTCGCTATTCAACAGTGGGGACTGAGTCCCCATCATCGCAGGACATTTTCACCCTGCAGGCCTGCCCTATTCGATCACTTTACGGCAGGTAATCCACGGGAATCCTGAATGTTATTATTTTTGCTCAAGCTGTCATCATATTCAACTGGCCGGGCAAGAACAAGAAAATTCCAGCTGTATCATGCTTAGACAAACACAACAGCAGAAACTCCTGCAAAAGCTCTCCCCTCAGCAGATTCAACTCATGAAGCTGCTTCAGATTCCCACAGCCAACCTGGAAGAGCGTATCAAACAGGAAATTGAAGAAAATCCCGCGCTGGAATTTGGCGATGATGCGCATGAAGATGCTCCTTTAGATGAACCGGAACCCCTGACAACAGAGGAAACCGAACATTATGAAGATTTACACGAAGAAGAACCTGATGGCAGTGAGGATGAATACGAAAACATTGATGTCTCGGAATATTTGATGGATGATGACGATGATATTGCGGATTATCGGCTTCGGGATGACCACTATCCGGAAATGGATGAGAGCCGCACTATCCCTATTCGCGTGGAGACTTCTTTTCAGGATTATTTACTCGACCAGCTTGGCATGCTGCCGTTGGATGAGCGCCAGCAGCAAATTGCCCGGCAGATTATTGGCAGCATAGATGACGACGGCTATCTGCGCAGAGAAGCTTCGGCCATTGCCGATGACCTTTCGTTTTCCCAGAACATTTTGACCCATGAACAAGAGGTGGAGCAGATCATTGCCATGGTGCAAAGTTTTGACCCACCAGGCGTTTGTGCCCGCAACCTGCAGGAATGTTTGCTGCTTCAGC
>JADGHY010000219.1 GCA_019683625.1 Thermoflavifilum sp.
GCATCAATGGGGAAAGCTGAACACCACCCTTCGCCTGGGACATGATCTGCTGGACAGGGCCACAGATGAAGTGGCTACAGAAGGAGATGAATTAAATGTGTATAATTTATTTACCCTGGCAAATGCCAAAATCATTACGGCCAGCGAATATCGCACCCAGTATCATATCATCGGGGCTTATGGAGAATTTCAACTCAACTATGGAGATGCCCTTTATCTAACCGTTACAGGCAGGAACGACTGGACTTCTACGCTGGAAAAAGGCAACCGTTCATTCTTTTATCCTTCGGTAAATCTTAGCTATGTGTTTACCGAACAGATGAAAAACCTACCCTCCTGGCTCAGCTATGGAAAGTTACGCGCTTCTTTAGCCCAGATTGGGAAAGATGCTGACCCATACAGCACCAGCATTTATTTCGTGCCCACCGGAAATCCCATCAACGGGGTAAACCGATGGACCCGCAACAATGCGGCCGGCGTGGCTAATCTGCGACCCGAAAAAACCACCTCATTTGAAATAGGTACAGACCTTTCTTTCCTGACTAACAGACTTACCCTGAATTTTACCTGGTACCGGACGCTAAGTAAAGACCAGATTATTCCCGTGGCCACCGCTCCCAGCACCGGGTTCACCAGCATCACTCTGAATGCAGGAGAAATCCGCAACAGCGGCGTGGAACTTACCCTGCAAGCTACTCCGGTTCAGCAAGCCCGGTTCAAATGGGAAACCGACCTGAACCTTTCCCATAACCAAAACAAAATCCTGAGCATCTACCCCGGATTGCAACGGATTGAGGTGGGAAGCCAGTTTGGCTATGCCGGAGCAACGGTTACCATGTATTATGTACCGGGTGGTTCGGCTGGCGACCTGTATGGCACTCACTGGCTACGCTATTATCCTGATGGAAAACAAGCTCCTACCCATGTGGATAAAAAAGCACCCCTCGTCATTGGTTCAAATGGATTCCCGGTGCGGGCACCGGCCAACGACCAGCAAATCCTCGGTAATTCTTATCCTAAATGGATTGCGGGTTGGAATAATGCATTCACTTATCAAAACTGGACCCTATCCTTTTTATGGGATGCCCACCTGGACGTACAGAAATATGATCAGCTGAACAATTTCATGGCGGCCTTCGGTATTGCCGATTACACGGCTAACCGGAATGAAACCATTATTTTCCCCGGCGTACATGCCGATGGCACACCCAATACCACGCCGGTATGGCTGGGACAAGGCGTGGGCCCGGATGGGAAAAATTATGGGGCAGGCTATTACCGGAATTATTATCGGGGTGTGAGTGAAAACTTTGTGGAAGATGCCTCCTGGATTCGCCTGCGCACCCTAAGCATTGCCTATCAATTGCCCACTGCCTGGCTAAAAAGAAGCTTTATCAAACAGATCAACCTTGGCTTAAGCGGATACAACCTTTTATTGTTTACGCCTTACAAAGGATTTGATCCGGAATCCAGCTCCGCACCTGCCGGCAGCAATGCCAATGGTTTTGCCGGCTTCACCTATCCGGCTATTCGCAGCTATATGGCTTTTCTTCACGTTTCTTTTTAAATGATCAGGACATGAAAAAGATAAATAAATACCTGTGGATCTGCTTGCCCATGTTGCTTGCTGCAACGGGTTGCAAAAAATACCTAGATATTAACCAGAACCCCAATGCAGCTAATGAACCGCCCATTGCCGGCTTGCTGGCTAATGTCACCTACACATCAGCCTACAACACGTTCGACATCAGCAACATCACTTCCTATTACGTACAATATCTGGCCTCGCCTAATCCCGGAAGTGACCTGGACACCTATCAACCCGTTGACCCTTCTACGGCCTGGGGTGATCTGTATAATACGTTGACCGATCTGCAGGTGATGCGATCCCTGGGTGAACAAAATCAGCTGAATGCTTACGTGGGCGTGGCCGATATCCTCATCGCCTACAACCTCAGCATGGGTACCAATATCTGGGGCGATATGCCCTATTCAGAGGCTTTTCAGGGGGTAACGAATCTTACTCCCCATTTCGATCACCAAGAGGGCCTATATGACACCTGCCTGGCATTGATTGCCCGGGGTATTCAGGCCTTACAGCAGCCCGATGCTGCCGGTGAGCTGGATGCTTCCAGCGATTTCATCCACCATGGCGATGTACAGGCCTGGACGAAAACGGCTTATGCCCTTCAGGCCCGCCTGCTGAATCTGGTGAGCAAAACCAGTCTCTATCAGCCCTCAGCTGTACTGGATGCATTAAGCCATGCCTACGCTTCTAATGCCGATGATGCCGAGATCACCTCATTCGCGACCCGCAACCCATGGGCTCAAGTGGCCCTGAACAACGCAGGATTGCTGCTCGATGGCTGGCTTTCCTCCTATTTTATCGACGCCATGAACGGAAAAACCTACGGCGTGTTTGATCCACGTCTCCCCTTGATTACCGACACCACCGTGTATGGCGACTATCGGGGTACACCAAATGGCGCGGGACGCCAGAGCTCGGGTACCGAACATAAAGAATGTTACCTCATTGAGGGCAAATTTTACTCGGCAGATAACGGGCCCCTGCTGATGATCACTTATGCCGAATGCAAATTCATGGAAGCTGAGGCTGCCTTTCGCGCCGGCGATAAAAACCATGCCTATCAGGCTTATCTGGATGGGATCCGGGCTAATATGACCAAAATGAATGTCCCGGATACGGCCATCCAACGCTACACAAACGATCCGGCCGTAGCGGTGGGAGCAGCAAACATCACCCTGGCCCTGATCATGAAAGAAAAATATGCAGCCTGCTTCCTCAGTCCGGTTACCTGGGACGATATGCGGCGGATGGACTATGCATACAAAAACTTTCAGCTCCCCGTGAACGCCGCCTTATCGACTTTTATCCGGCGGGTGGATTATCCCAGTACGGAAATCACCCGAAACGGACAAAATGTACCTAATGTGCAGCTCAGCGATCACCTGTGGTGGGATAAATGAGTGCAGGCTGGGCAAGGGATAGTTCTACTCCCTGTTGCAACATTTGCAACAAATCCTGCATAGTAGGCCGCTGGCGCCGAACACGGGCGTTGCAAAACGCGGGTTGTAATCTTGCGGCTAACTTGCGAACAAGCCTTTGCTGCGCCTCAGGCAGGTGAATCACCTGCTGGCAGGCCTCGGAACAACATCCTTCATATCGGCTGGCGCAGTCCTCACACTGGATAAACAGCATGTGGCAAGCATCATTGCGGCAATTGACCTGCCGATCGCTGGGCCTCCCGCACTGGTAGCAACGACCAATGATTTCATCGCTGATGCGCTCACCCATCCGCCCGTCAAATACAAAATTTTTTCCGTGAAACTTATTCTTCAACCCCAGTTGCCTCACCTGACGGGTATATTCGATGATGCCACCCCGCAAATGATAAACCTGCCTGAAACCATTGTGCAGCAGCCAGGCACTGGCTTTTTCACACCGGATACCGCCCGTGCAATACATCACAATAGGCCTGTGCTCCTGCCCCCTGAGCATCTCCACGGCTAAGGGCAGCTGTTCACGAAATGTATCGGCAGGCACTTGCCACGCATTTTCAAAATGCCCCACCTCATACTCGTAATGATTGCGCATATCCACCACCAACGTATCGGGCGCATCCGTTAATTCGTTAAATGCCCGGGCATCCACATAAATCCCTTTTTGGGAAAACATAAATGCCGGGTCGTCAATGCCATCGGCTACGATCTTCTTCCGCAATTTGATTTTAAGCTTCTGAAAAGAAATACCGTTTTGTTCCACCGCCCAGTTGAGCAACACCTCGCTGCCCAGCAGCGGATGTTCACGCACAAACGCACTAAAATCTTCTATATGCTCTTCTGGCACACTGATCTGAGCATTAATACCTTCCGGGGCAATGTATACACGCCCCAGGATCTG